>JAGQHR010000428.1 GCA_020431745.1 Candidatus Eiseniibacteriota bacterium | reverse complement strand
CTGGACGTGGCAGGGCGGCACGTCGCACGACTCGGGGAACGGCTCCTCGGCGTTGGCGATCACGAGATCGTGTGGAATGGACGCGATAGAGACGGCACGACGGTTCCGAGCGGTGTCTACTGGCTGAAGACGGAGGACGGACGCGTTTCCACCGGGCTTCGGGTCGTCGTCGTGCGGTAACGGGTCCGGCGTAGGAGCCGGAACGAAACTCGCCGAGGCCATGCGCCGCGGAACGAGCGCGAGCTCGGCGCCCCGGCTCGCCCCGAACTCGACGTCCGCTTTCCGTCGAGCGGATACGGTGGTGAAACCTCGAGGCTCAGGCGGAAAGGACCACCCCGGTGGCCACGCGCTCCATTTCCCGAATCGGATCGTAGTCGCGATCGGTGACGGCGGCGAAGCGCTCGGTCTGGCCCGCTTCCAGAATCGCCCGCCCTTCGCGCGTGGTGTGCATCCGCGTGAGCGCTTCGTGCAATGCGACCCGCAGCCCCGGCGCGACTCTTTGGTGAACGACCCACGGCGGGGCCGGGCTCGGTCCCAGCGTGACCAGGGTGCGCAACCGCCCGCGGTAGTGCTCCGGATGAAGTGCAAGCTCGCGATCGAGAACCATGCTGTCGATGGCGGACGCGTCGACCTCGCCATCGAGGATCATCCGCAGCGATTCCTGATGCGCTCCCGATTCCACGAGCTTGCCGAAGAAGCCCTGCCCGACGCCCGATCGGGCCACGTGATACCGCACCACGTTGTATCCCGAGTGGGAGTGAGGTTCGTTGTAGGCCCAGCGCAAGCCCCGCAGATCCTCGAAGCACCGGTGGCGGCTGTCGTGCCGCACCAGTACATCGGAAAAGTAGACGGGCCGATTCTCATAGCGCGATCCGCGCATCACCGGAGCGGCCAGGAGCTCGATCCGGCTGCGCACGCGCCAGGTGTACGGGAGGCCGCAGATCCAGCCGACCTGGATCTCCCCCGCATCCAGCATCCGCTCCCGCTCGGGCCAGGGGACGTCATCGACGAAATCGACCGGAAGACCGAGACGGTCACCGAGATAGGACGCGATCGAGGCGACGACCGCCTCGGAGTTCTGGGCCTGCACGGAGGTGAATCGCAGCCGGGCCGGTGCCTCGGAGGAGCCGCGCGTCGATGAATAACGTTGGTCGGACACGGTGGGGGTTCTGGGCTCTCCTCTGCCGCTCGGCGCGTTCGACAATGAGAACATACCCCTCCCTGGACAGTCCAGAGCGTGATGGGGACGTCGCGGACAAAGCGCCGGGGTGCCTCGCGCGCCCTGCCTAGAGCGAACGTGGTAGGCTGCGCACCATGAAGACTCAGTACTACACGGCGACCAGCCTCGACGGCTTCATCGCCACCGTGGACGACTCCCTCGATTGGCTCTTCCCCCTGGGTGACGTCGCCGACACCAGCTACTCCAGCTTCATCCGTGACGTCGGCGCGATCGCGATGGGCTCGTCCACCTACGAGTGGATGGTTCGGAACGTGGTCGGGCCGGAAGCGCAAAAGAGAGAACCGTGGCCCTACGAGCAGCCGGTCTGGGTCTTCACGACCCGGTCGCTGCCATCCACCGAGGGAGCGGACATCCGTTTCGTCGAGGGTGACGTTCGTCCCGTGCACCGGGAAATGCGCGCGGCTGCAGGCGGCAAGAATGTCTGGGTGGTAGGCGGCGGCGACCTCGTCGGGCAGTTCCACGATCACGGACTGCTCGACGAGATCATCGTCCAGATCGGCTCGGTCACGCTGGGATCGGGAAAGCCGCTGCTGCCACGGATGATCACCGATCCATCGCTTCGGCTCGTCTCGGTGCAGCAAATCGGTCCGGGCTTCGCCGAGCTGCGCTATGAAGTGCCACGGAGAGCGGAGGCGCCCGGCGCCGCCGATCGCTAGATCGACCCGCCCCGATGCCCTTCGGAACCTGGGGAGGACCGGCTCGCGAACGTGCGAGCCGGCACCTCGTCTTTTATCCGCCCGAGATCGCTTGATGGATGAGGATCTCGTCTCCGTCGTGAAGCACGAATCCGGCGACCTGGGCCCGCAGCAGGCACTCCCCGTTCACGACGCAGAGGACATGGGGCCGGAGCTCTCCCGAATCGAGCAGCAGATGCCTCTCGAGTCCGGGCACCTGCACGAATGCCGAGCGCAACGCCTCGGGAATCGTGCTCCCGCGGGCCGCGATCCGATCCGTGCCGACCGCCATCTTGAGCACCTGGGGCAGCCGCAGGTCGACCGAGGGAGCGGTCGTGGTCATCCCACCACCGCTGCCGTCACCGACTGGATCGGCGGCAAGAAATCCGCCGCCACGCTCCAGCTCGCCCCGTCATCCGCGCTCGCGAAGACGGTGCCTCCGGCGGTTCCGAAGTAGACACCACACGGGTTCATGCCGTCGGAGTCCATCGCCTGGCGGAGAACGCTGAGATACGCGTTCTTCCGCGGCAGTCCCTTCGTGAGCTTCCGCCATCCTTTGCCCTGCGACCGATAGACGTTGAGCGCCCCATCCGTCGCCCGAAAGCTGTACTCCTGCGGTTCCAACGGGAGGACGTAGCACGCCGTCGGGTCCGTGGGGTGCACGGCCAGGCCGAAACCGAAGTCGTACGGAAGTCCTTCATCGATGCGCTGCCACGTCGTGCCATGGTTTTCGGACCGATAGACGCCGACGTGGTTCTGCTGGTAGAGGAGCCCCGGCTTCGCGGGGTGGACCAGCAGCTTGTGGACGCAGCTTCCGACCTCGGACTCCTTGGGGGCGCCGACGTACTGGGCCACGGCGGTGTTGATCGGCTTCCACTTCTTGCCGCCGTCCTCCGTCCGGAAAGCACCAGCCGCGGAGATCGCGACGTACATCCGATCCGGATCCTCGGGATCGACCTGCAGACTGTGGAGGGCTTGACCGCCCGCACCAGGCGACCAATCCTTGCGTGTCCGGTGCTCGTTGAGCGCCGTCACCGGCTCCCAGGAAGTCCCGCCGTCGTCGCTCCGGAAGAGCCCAGCCGGCGATGTGCCGCAGAACAGCACCTTCTTCTGCTTCTCGTGCCCGGGCGTGATGACCCAAATGTGCTTGGGGTCGGGAAGCCCGTACTTCTTGACGAACTGCGCAGCTTTCCGGTTCAGCGTCGGAAACTCCGGCAGCTTCTTGGCGGCCGTGAACGACTTGCCCGCGATGTCCGCGGTATACGCCGTGCTTCCGTAGGCGAAGTGGCTCGCCGAGACGTGGAGCCGCGGCGTCCCGCGGGTGTCGATGATCGCGTACGGTACCGTCCATCCCTTGAGGAACGGGCCGCTCACCTTCCAGGCCGCGCGCCGCGTCCCCGACTCCATGAGGAACAGCCCCCGCTTCGTGCCCACGCTGAGAATGACTTTTTTGGCCATGGATCTCCTCCGCTCCTTCTCGACTCCAATCCCGGTCCCGGCCATGCGTACGGTCCTGTGTCGTGCGTCGAGCCCCCCGGGATTCCCGGGGGCGGCTCGACCGCGAGTATAGGCGACTCAGCCACCGATGTGGATCCGTCGGTGACCATCCACGTTTCGCGAAACGCGATCTCAGCCCCGTCTCGATGCCCACAGAATCCGTACCCGCGACGCGCCCCGTGAACGGTCCTCAGTTGCAGGCACAACCCTCGCAGACGGAACCCGCTCCCTGGTACGTACCACCGCTTCGGAGACAGGGACCTTCGGTCAGGATCTCGCACCTTTCCTCGATGCAGCAGGCGCCCTCTTCGGGATGCGGGTCGCACCAGCTGGCCTGACAGAAGGTCCCGACACCCTGGAATACCCCCTGAACCTCAGAGATGCATTCGTACTCCGTGGTGATGGAGCAGCTTCCCGAGAACCCCGGGCAACAGGCTCCCAGAAGCTCCGAGCAAGGAGCGGGCTCGCAGGTCGAGCCGCGGCCGACGAACACACCGCCGCGGTAGTAGCACAGGTCGTCCACCGTGATGCGGCATTCGTAGTCGAAGCAACACGCGCCGTCGAACGAAGAGTCCCGCACGCAGGGGTCGGGTTCGCACCAGGTACCGGATCCGTTGAAGCTGCCCAGAACGTCGATGCAGAGGTTCCACGTCGTAATCCAACAAGAGCCACCGCGCTCGGTGCAGCAGGCACCGATCGGATCTAGGGGCGGGGAGCAAGCTTCCGGTTCGCATGTCGATCCCCCGATG
>JAGQHR010000427.1 GCA_020431745.1 Candidatus Eiseniibacteriota bacterium | reverse complement strand
GCACCGTCGCGAGTTCCGTTCCGGAGGCGCGAGCCACTCGGGCCGGAACGCCACGTCTACTGCATCACCACCAACTTGCGCTGCGCCGACGATTCCGGCGTGCTCAGCTTGTAGAGATAGACTCCGCTCTCCACCGAGCGGCCCGCATCGTCCTTGCCGTCCCACGACGCGGTGTGCGCGCCGGCGTCCAAAGTGCCTTCGACGAGGGTGCGCACCTTGCGACCACCGACATCGAAGATCGCGAGCGAGACCGCCGTCGTCTGCGGAAGTTGGAACGAGATCTTCGAGCCGGCCGGCGCCGGGTTCGGGGAAGAGGCGCCCAATCCGAACGCCAGCGCCGTGCTCGCATCGCTCGCGACATCCCGCGGTCCCCAGGTGTCTCCTCGGGACACGGCGCCGCTCAGCAGCGTTTCCATGTCGTGCGCGGGTGGGGTCGCCATCGGTGGGTGGCTCGGCTCGATGCGCTGGTGGTCGTGATCCCAGCCCTGATGCGGCGAGGCCAGGTACGGGAAGTCGGCGCGGAAGTCGACGTCGTTGCGGTCGACTCCGTCACCCAGCTGTGCGGCCAGTGGATCGGGCACGTAGCTCGGATCGCAGAACGCCGGGTAGATCACGCCCGCGACGACCCGCTCTTCGATGTCGACGACGTCGTCGAAGAGACGGCGTCCGTTGGGAAAGCCGTCGAGGTCCCCCGCGAGGACTCCGAAGCGGCTGTCCTCGCCATCCGGCTTGATCGTGACGTTGAGCCGGATCATTTCCGCCGGCCGCACGTCGGGCGGCTGGTTGAGGCCGGGGATTCCGGTCAGGAACGCGGCGACCAGATCACAGCGCGGCGCGGGCGGGACCGATACGCCGTAGAGCGCGTTGATCGCGCGAGCGAGCTCCGGATCGAGCACGTACGACGCGAACTGCGCGTCGTTGAAGGGGCGGGAGGCGTTGAACCGATCCTTTTGCCCCAGGGGGAGCACGACTTCGTTGACCAGCGGCATGCCCAGGCGCGAGATCTGCTTGGTCCGCGAGAGCGCCCGGCCATCGTTGCTATCGCGGCGCGTGCTGGCCCACATTCCGATGATCGCGGCGGGATCGTCGGGATCCATCGGATTGGATCCGTCCTTGGTCAGCATCGAGATCGGAACCTCGAGCACGATGGCCTGGCAGTTGAATCCGGCCAAGTTGTCCACGCCGTCTCCCACGTTGCCGGGGATCGTCCGGAACCCCAGGAGGTCGAAGACCCCTCCCAGGTCGACGAAGAAGGGGTCGTCCCGTTGTCCGGCGAAGACGCGGACGCCGTCGTCCAGGGAATAGAACGCGCCTTCGACGAGCGAGTCGTAGTTCGGAGTCGTACGCGGTCCGATGTTGACCGGCGGGACGACGAGGTCGGTGCCCAGCTCGGTGGCCTTCCCGAAGGCGCCGACCCAGCGGACGACGTCGTAGCTCTGGCGGAAGTTCCAGTCCGGATCGTCCAACGCATCGATCGTGTTGGTCGCATAGAGGAACGTGTTGGGGTTCTGGATGCGATCGTGGAAGCGGAACGAGAACGTGAGGTCCTCCCGCGAGTCGCCGTCGTTGTCGATGTTGAAGACGTAGTCCATGTCCTCCCCGAAGCGGTACCAGTTGGGGCCGCCCGAGGGCTCCTCCAACGGCCACCAGCATCCGACCAGGACGACGTTGTCGGGGTTGTTCGGACTCACGAAAAAGTAGGTGTCGGTGTTGTCCCCGGACGGATCTTGAGAGATCGCGGGGGCTTCACGGTGGCTCGACGCCTGCGCGACCGTGCCCGCGGCGGCCAGTCCCAGCAGGGTCAGTGTCAATCGGCGGCACGTCTTGTGCATTGCATCGCCCTCCTCGGCAGAGTTCGGTTTCGAGGCCGGAAGGGCCAGGCGTCACGGCGGGTCGATTCGGTCCGTCGCCTTCCAACCGCAATTCGGGTTTCGGTGGGCCTCCCCGAGTTGCGGGTGATTCGGATGCACGTTCCGAGGCAGCACCCGTCCGTACCGCCCCGATCGACTCCAATCACCACGCAACCTGGGGGACGGCCCGGATTGGGAGATCGCTGTCTCCGGAAGGTCTACGCGGCCGGTGTCGGGTTGGATGAAAGAACCTCTCGCGGTCTCTCGATCGTCCGTCGGTCCCACGATCACGCCGTGCGAACGCCGCAGCCGGACTGGTGACGCGCGAGCCGGCGGTGGTCACTTCCTTGCCGGAGCCGGCAATCGGTTCACCTTCCGGACGGCGGAATCATCCAGGCGATCGGCGACTCCGAGACCGGGCAGCGTATCGAGAAGCTGCTCGAACCAAAGCGTCCAACGAGCTATCACGCAAGTAGTTGTCCTCATGGGCCGCGGTATCCGGTCGGGACTCTCCGGCTTTCGAGGCTCGGCGCACGGAGGATGGCACCCACCTTGCAAGTCTTGCCGCCGGGGAAAGGGATTCCCCCGCAGGAGGTAGACATGTTGCCCGTCGAGACCCTGTTCCAGGACGCGAAGATGCCCGCGCGCGATCGTCGCCGGGTCCGCTCGTTTCTCGAGCGGATGGAAGACGAAGCCACGGACGCACTGGCGCAACTGATCGGGAAACTGCCCGAGCGCCAGCGCATCGCTCTCGCCCTCCGCTTCTATGAAGCCTTGCGGCCGGAGGAAATCGCGGTCGTCCTGGGGACACGTGAGGACACAGTTCACGAGCTGCTGCGCAAGGCCACCGAGTCGGTGGGTGAAGGAATGCGGCGCTCCGCGGAGAAGCAAGCGGCCAAGAGCGCGCGTCGTCGCTGAGGAGGGTTCCGTGCACCCATTGCTTCTCGTGACCGACAGCGCGGATCTCGCTGCGGAGATCCAGCGCGTCGTCGAGTCTCTGCTGGGACCGATCGCCGTGGAGGTGCTCCACGAAGACGGCCGGCTCGCGCTGTCGCGCTTGCAGGCTCGGCCCGAGCAGCTGGCCTTCCTCCCTCTGCAGATGCGGGGGATGGAGGCGATCACCTTGCTCCGCTCGCTCGGGCCCGCCGATGCCGGGCGCGTGATGGTTCTCGCCCCCGATACGATTCCCGGATGCCGGCAGGCCTGGGAGTGCCTGGCCCTGGGGGCCGCCGACGTCCTGCCGTTGCGCGGGTCGATGACCCGGATCAAAGGATCGCGGGATCATCGTTTGCGTCAGATCGCCATCCATCTGGGGCATGAGGGGGCGCCACCCCGGGTGGAGATCCCGGATCTCGACGATCTGGCCGACCGTCCCTGGATTGCCCTTCCCGAGCTGCGGCACTTGATTCCCATGATGATCTGGCTGCGCCGGCAGCCTCGGACGTTCCCACTTCTGATGTGGGTGCCGGAGGGACCGCGCATGCGACGCGTGGTCGGCGAGGAGTTGGTGCGCGGAACGCAGTGGCCGGTTCGGCAGCTCAGCAACGGCGACCGGCTCGTGCCGGGACAGGTCCACCTCTTTTCCGACCCCGATCTGCTCACGCTGCTGAATCGGGATGGGCGTCTCGAGGCCGGCCTACGCGGAGCCGCAGGCGCCCCGGGTACCTGGGTAGCTCGACGCGAGCAGCTCCAGGCCTTCGGCGCGATGCCCGCCCCCTTCGGGCTGCTCGTCCCGGAGCCGCTCGAGCCGGCCGAGACCGCGCTCGTGAACACGGCGACGCCGGTGATTCGAACCTGGCGCGAGATCGCTGCGTCCGAGAAATACGGCTCCGCCGGTCGATCGCTCACGATCGATCCGTTGCTTCCGTCGGCCCGTCACGAGGAGGACGTTCACCCCGAGGATGGGCAGGAAAGGCACGTGGCATGAACTGGGGACGGTCGATGGCAGGACGGTTCCGGACCGGGATGATGTCGGCGTCGCTGCTCGCGGTGTTGGCGGCGCCCGCCGGTGCGGTGGAAAACGAAGCGAAGAATCACGTGTCCCTGGCGCGTTTTTCCAGCGAAGGCGAGTGGTTCGTCGTCAACATCGACACCTCCGCTCCCTGGGCGCACTGGACGCTGGCGAATCCCGCCCGGATCATCGTCGATCTGGGCGATGCCATGAGCGAGCTCCCGAACGCTCCGGGTCTCTATGAGACGCCGATGCCGGCCCATGAGCAAAAAGCCCTCCCGGCGAGCGAGAGCATGCACACCCCGACCGCCCACCCCGTACGATTCACGTTCTAGTGGCTCCTGATCACGGACTAAAAG
>JAGQHR010000426.1 GCA_020431745.1 Candidatus Eiseniibacteriota bacterium | reverse complement strand
GGCCCGGGGACGAGGACGAATCGCCGGCCTCGCCGGCCATCGTGAGTCGAACGATTCCACCGGCGACGGCGCCAGCGGGCAAAGACACAGCGGAATCATCGTCGGTCGTGGCGAAGCGACTGGTGGAAAGTCCGGAGTCTTGCGATCCCGATCCTTCCGATTCCGCTCCATCACGCGCAGGACTCTCGGACTCCCGGACGGTGGACGCCGGATCCTGCGATTCCGCGTCGGCTTCCGTGCGGGATTCAGTCCGCGACCACGCGTCGGCATGTCCGTGCGGCTTTCCGAACGCGAACGTGCGGGCCGCGTGCGGTGGCCGCGCGGTACCGGCGGCGTTTGGCGCTACCGTGTGCCGTCCTCCGACGGAGAACGGTGAGCCTTGGGATCGCAACGACCGCTCGAGAGCGACCGCCATTCCACTCCCGGGCGTCTCGACATGGTCATGAGCATCCCCGGTCCCCGGTCCCTCGCCATGCGGCGATTCCGATGGGACAGAAGTGGGGCGCCGAATCGGCGGGGAGGCCTGGTGCATCTGCTGGAGCAGCACCCGGACATCCGCTTCCTGAACGTCCATCGAGGACTTGATCGATCCGATTCCCCGCGACTCGAGCTCCCGGATCAGCGTGTCGAAGATCCGCGCGTCGCTCTTGTCGGGCCGCAGCCGAACCTCCTGCAGGTAGAGGAAGTCTTCGACGACGTGGACCTCGAAGATACCGTGCGCCTCTTGGATCCGGTTGATGGACTCCATGCAGCCTCGAACGGCCGCGACCGAGATCTGGTTGGTCGGCCCGTGGGTACGCAGCGTGCGCAGCGCGAGCAGGAACGAGCGAACGAGCTCGCGGCCCAGGACCTGATCGTCCGCGCCTTCGTGCATCATGGGACGGGCGGCGTTGCTCATGCTGCCTTCCTGGGCGTCTCATCTACGGCAGCATCCATCCGCTCGAGCGCGGCTTCGACCGCCGCGCGGATGTCCGCGGACCGGTCCTTCCGCAACCCTTGGAGTATGCGGCGGGCGACCGGCCCCCCTGCGATCCCGATGGCCAGACAAAGCGCGGCGCGTTCCGGTTCGGAATGGATGAACCGCCAGAGCTTCTTCTTTTCCAACTCTTCTTGCAGGTACGTAACCGCCCGGGCGCGACCGGCGTATGCGTAGGCCTCCCAGAAGTCGGCCTGCTCTTCCGCGTCGCGCTCCTCGAACTCCTTCGACTCGAGGATCTTGCGCAGCAGGGGCGCCGCCGCGGAAGACTCGGCCGCCATGGTCCGGGCGGCCCAACGGCGCAGCGTCGAGTCGGGGTCATGCAGCACGTGGACCAGAAGAGCCCGGGCGCCGACTGCGGCGCACTGTCCCACCGCCTTCGCAACTTCCTTGCGGACCCGGGGATCCCGATGGGTGATGGCGACACGCAGTGACTCGACGGCAGCCTCGTCGCCGATTTCTCCCAGAATCAGGGCGACATTGCGGACCAGATACCAGCGCTGGTCTTCGAGAAAGGGTTGCAGGAGATCGACGTGACCGGCTCCGATCTCCACCAGCAGGTCGATCAACCGCCGCCGCGCCGTGGCCGACTCGAACGATCCCAACATCTCGCAGAGCGTCGGGATCGCGCTCGGCTGGACCGCACGCACCATCCGGGCGAGCTCTCCGATCGCATCGGGGTCGCTTTCGAAGTGACGCGCGATCTGGGTCGCGATCGCGGGCTGCATCCCCAGGCTGAGGGCGCGCGCCCGGGCGACCGTGGAGAGGTTGCCGAGAGGATCGATCTGGTCGGGAAGCTCGTGGAGAAGCTGGAGCACGTCGATCGGGAAGGACAGCTCGCCCGTGGCCAGGCGGCGGAGGGCCTGCACGTGGAGGATCTCGATGGTATCGGCGCGCTCGGGATCGTCCGAGAGGCGGAGGACCTCGGCGAGGATGCGCAGGAAGTCATGACGGCGTCGTTCCGGATCGTTTTCCTGCGACAGCTCGGCGTGGATCGCTTCCACTTCTTCCCGGGAGACGTGGAACCGCACGGTGTCCTCGTCCGAGCTGACCTGTGCGAAGAGATCCCGGACGGCCTGCTCGCCCAGCCGCTCGAGCGTGGCCAGGTCGACGATCTCGTGCATCTCCATGTCGACTTCGCCGAAGGCGGTTCCGGTGAACTCGACGGGGATGTCGGCCATGTCGAACGACGCGGCCTCGGCTCCCAACAGATCGTCGATCGCCAGATGCTCGATGTGGGGGAAGCCACGATCCCAGAGAAGCGTGGCGAGATCGTCCTGTCCGTTCTCGCGCAGGGAGTCCGCGTCCGTGAGGAGCTGGAGGAAGCTGTCCAACTCGGAAGCATCGAGACCGGCGCGGAACGTGAGGCTTCGCAATCCGTCCCAATAGAGGAGACCGGGAATCACCTCGTCGCGGCCTTCGGAGTCGAACACCGGATGCCCGTCGACGCGCAGCTCGTGCTTGCGGATCTCGAAGCGGACTTCCGGACGATGTTCCAGGACCGAGGACAGGGTTTGGAAGAGCTCCTCCTGGAAGCGGCGACGCAGCTCATGTTCGCTGGGATAGAGGCGGCTGGACTTGGCGGCCTTGGCCAGTACGGTCGCGACGCGCGCAGCACCGGTGAGCCCGTCCGATCGCGGACGGGCGGACTCCGGTCCCCCGTGCCCTGCCGGCGGCGGGGCATGCGAAGGGTTCGGCGGTCTGTGCTGGCTCATCCCCATGCCTCCTGCGGAGATCCCGTGCCGCGTACTCGCCCGTTGCGTGCGGCCACCGGTCGCGCGAGCCCGAGCGATCGCGCAAAGGTGCATCCTTTACCGAGTTATCGTTCGCGAAGCGGGGGGACTTCAGTGTTCACGGTCCGCCGGGAATCGCCGTCCCGGACCGCGGGGGCGCACCCGCAAACGACTGCAAATTAGCCACTTAGATTGGCGGAGGAAAGAGGCGGGGACCGGGATCGGAGGCGGCATGGTCAGCACGGCTGCCGGGTATTGTTTTTGACGCAGCGATTTGTTCTGCATCGTTCCGCGTCGACCATGTCCGCCGTCCGAGCCCGATCCCCGTCGAGTCAGATCCGCGCGCGCCGAGACGGCTGCATGCGCGAGCGGAAGAGTGGATGGCTTGCGCTACTGAACCCGCACGACGGTGTGGGTGGTCGCGGCTCTTCCGTCTTCGAGACGGTAGAGATAGACGCCGGCCGGGACCTGACGTCCGTGCGAGTCCGCTCCGTCCCACTGGGTCGTAAACGCCCCGGGCTGGGCCGCCTGCGCCGAGACCAGCGTGCGGACGAGGCGCCCCGTCGCGTCGTGCACGGTCAGCGTTACGGGTCCCACCTCGGCGAGCTGCCAACGGATCCTGCTGGAATCGGAGAACGGATTCGGCGCGCTGTCCAGGCTGAGCCTCGGTGCGAGCTGTCCCTCCTCGACTCCGGAGGTCGCCCCCTCGGTGACGGTCAGGAACTGGTTCGGTAGCAGCGGACCGAGGCTGGTCGCCATCCCGCTCGGCCATTCCACGTACAGGCTGTCCACGCCGGTCGCGTCTCCCAACCCGAAATGGGCACGCTGGTCGTTGTGGCCGTTGAACGAGTCCTGACCCGAGATGTCACGACGCTGCCAGACCGCGTTCCCGCCGATGGTGGCGAGGACGTGGACCTTGGCGCCGATCGCGCTGGGGTTGGAGGTCGTTCCGACCAGTTTGACCGAGAGGAAGCCGTTGTTCGATTCGTCGTCGTTGCGATAGAGCGCGCGTGACGTGGCGGGGCCTTCCACGAAGAGATCGACGTCACCGTCGTTGTCGTAGTCACCCGCGCACGCCCCTCGTCTGGCCTGGAGCGGAGTAGTCACCGGGGTGCTGGTGTCCGCGACGAACGTTCCGTCCCCTTGGTTCACGTAGAGGCGATCCTGGCGCGCGCCGTCGTTTCCGACGTAGCAATCCAGGTCACCGTCGTTGTCGAAGTCCGCCCAGACCGAGGCAAGGGACACGCTCACGTCGTCCGTGATGGGCTGCCCGGTGATTGCCGTGAAGGTGCCGTCCGACTCGTGGCGATAGAGCCGGTTCGCGACGCCGCCCAGCGGGCCGCCCCAGTTGGTCATGTAGGCGTCGAGATCCCCGTCGTTGTCATAATCCCCCCAGGCGACCCCGGGGAAGCCGAGATCCTGGAGACCGGCGTTGATGTCGGTGAACGTTCCTGCGTCGTTGCGGTACACGCGCGTA
>JAGQHR010000425.1 GCA_020431745.1 Candidatus Eiseniibacteriota bacterium | reverse complement strand
GCTCGCCGTGCCGGTCCCGCGTCCCGATGTGGCGCCGCTGCTCGCCGTGCCGGTCCCGCGTCCCGATGTGGCGCCGCTGCTCGCCGTGCCGGTCCCGCGTCCCGATGTGGCGCCGCTGCTCGCCGTGCCGGTCCCGCGTCCCGATGTGGCGCCGCCGCTCGCGGTGCCGACCCGGTGCTGACAATACGGGCCATGCCCAGTGGTCGTCCCTCGGGACGCCGGCGTATACTGCCCCCCTATGTCAGCCACCGAAGCCGACCGAATTCGAGCGCGCGCGACCGCCGGCCCCGGCCGTTTGCGGATCTGTGTGCTTCTCGGGGGAAATGCCGCGGAGCGCACCGTGTCGATCGCGTCCGGCATCGCCGTCTCGACCGCATTGCTCGCGCTTGGGCACCGCGTCTGGGTGCACGACCCGGCGACCGGAACCTGCTTCGAACGCAGCCCGGGTGACGACGCCGACCTGCCGGGCCGGCTCGGCCTGCCTGCCGGCGGGCGCGGATTGCCTCGGGACGACGCGTCGGATGAGGAGCGGATCGCGCGGACTCGCCGGATCGTTCCCGCCCTCGCAGAAATCGATCCCAGCGAGATCGACGTCGTTCTTAGCGTGCTCCACGGAGGTGTCGGAGAAGGCGGGGCCGTTCCCGCGATGCTCGACCTGCTCGGATTGCCGTACGTCGGATCCGATCCGATCGCGTCCGCGGTCACGTTGGACAAGGAACACACCAAGCGGGTTCTCCAGGCGGCCCGGATCCCGGTCGCAGCGGACTTCCTCTGGTTGCCGTCCGAGGCGTCGGCGGCTCAGGAAGGCTGCGCGCCATCGGCGGCCCATCCCGACCGTGTGGCGACGGCGAACGGTCCGGGTCATGCGGCATCGGTGGTCGATGCGGGCCGCGCAGCGCCGTCGACGGCGGACAGTCCGGGCGCGGTCCCGGAGCGGGTCTGCCGGGATGCGCTGCCCGGTCCCGACTGGGTGGCGCGGCTCGGCGGCTACCCCGCGGTGGTCAAGCCTCTCCTCGAGGGATCGACCGTGGGACTGTCCATCGTGAAGGAGCCTGCGGAATGGGCCCAGGCGTGGACGACCGGGGCTCCGTACGCGCATCCGACACGCGGTTTGCTCGTGGAACGTTACATTGCCGGCAAGGAGATCACCGTCGCGGTGGTTGGCGATGAGGTGCTGCCGGTCGTCGAGATCGTGCCGCGCACGGGTTTCTACGACTTCGAACACAAGTACACCAAGGGCGAGACCGAATACCGGGTACCGGCACCTTTGGCGGAGGCGACGACTCAGCGTCTACAGGAACTGGCGCTCCGTGCCTTTCGCGCCCTCGGCTGTCGGGATCTCGCCCGCATCGATTTTCGATTGAGCGAGCTCGACGAGCCCTATTGTCTGGAGCTGAACACGCTGCCGGGAATGACGGAGACGAGCTTGGTCCCGATGGCTTCTCGCACGATCGGAATCGAGTTCGGTGAGCTGCTGGAGCTGCTCTGTCGCATCGCGCTGTCGCGCAACGGGGGAGGGTACGAAACACGATGAGCATCAAGGTCCAAGATACGTTGTCGGGAGGGCGGCAGGACTTCGTCCCGGTCCAGCCGGGCAAGGTCGGGATGTACGTCTGCGGCGTCACAGTCCAGGACAAGCCGCACGTCGGACACATGCGCGCCGCGCTCGCCGGTGACATCATCCGGAGGACTTTGGTCTATTTCGGATACGACGTTACGTACCTCAACAACTTCACCGACATCGACGACCGGATCATCGATCGCGGCAAGCAGGAAGGCCGTGAGTACTCCGTGATCGCGCAGCGCAACATGGACGCGTACTTGACGGCGGTGCGCAAGCTCGGTCTCCTCGAGGCGACGCACTATCCCCGCGCCACGCAGCATATCCCCGAAATCCTGTCGCTCATCGAACGGTTGGTGCAGCAGGACGTCGCCTACGCCGCGGGAGGAGATGTCTACTTCCGCGTGGCCAAGTTCGCGGAGTACGGCAAGCTCTCGCGCCGACGGATCGAGGATCTGCGATCGGGCGCCCGGATCGAGCCCGGCGAGCACAAGGACAGCCCGCTCGACTTTGCGCTCTGGAAGGGGGCCAAGGAGGGGGAACCGTTCTGGGAGAGCCCCTACGGACGCGGGCGTCCCGGTTGGCACATCGAGTGCTCGGCGATGTCCATGAAGTACCTCGGTGAGTCTTTTGACTTCCACGGTGGCGGCGTCGACCTCGTCTTCCCGCATCACGAAAACGAGATCGCCCAGTCAGAGGCGGCGACAGGAAAACAGTTCGTGCACAACTGGGTGCACAACGGGCTCGTCACTCTCGGCGGCGAGAAGATGTCGAAGTCGACGAAGCACTTCTTCCTCATCGAGGACATCCTCGATCGTCTCGACCCCGACGTGATTCGGTTCTATCTGCTGTCGACGCACTACCGGAGCCCGATCGAGTTCAGCGAAGAGCGGTTGGCCGAGGCCGGCATTGCTTTCGGGCGGCTCCGGGCGACCGCCGATTCCTTGCGCGAGATCTATCAGACTCTGCCCAGCCGGGAGGAGCTGCGCGAGCCGCTTCCCTTGGGCGAGGTCGCCGATCCCGACGTGCGGGCGATCGCCGGTCTGTTCCTGGAGGCGCTCCAGGACGACTTCAACACGGCAAAGGCGCAGGGCCAC
Source organism: Candidatus Eiseniibacteriota bacterium (assembly GCA_020431745.1). GTDB lineage: Bacteria > Eisenbacteria > RBG-16-71-46 > CAIMUX01 > CAIMUX01 > JAGQHR01. The sequence continues at coordinate 1,530 of JAGQHR010000425.1, read as the reverse complement.
CTCTTCGAGCTCTGCCGACTGCTCAACCGAATGCTCGGCGACCCGTCGTCCGGGGCAAAGGAAGCGCGCGTGACCGAGGCCATGCGCTGGTTCTTCCATCTCGGCGACATCCTTGGGCTCAATCTCCGAGAGGCCAAGGTCGAGGAGTCGGTCCCCGCAGAGATTCAAAAGCTGGTCGATGACCGGATCGCCGCCCGCCAGTCCAAGAACTGGGCTCGCGCCGACGAACTGCGCGACGAGCTCGCCGCGCTCGGGTGGATCATCGAAGACAAGACCGGCCAGAGCATCGTCCGCCGCAAGTAGCGTCCCCGACATCGGTGGGCTCGCCGCGCCGGGATCGAGTTGCGGTGCCGCCGTCGAGCTTGCAGTGCCGCCGTCGAGGTGCGATGCCGCGGTCGAGCTTACGTGCCGCCGTCTAGGTGCGATGCCGCGGTCGAGCTTGCGTGCCGCCGTCTACTTGCGATGCGGGTGTATCGTGCAGTCCGGGTTCGGGGGTGACCAGCTGTCGAGCCGGCCCGGATTCGCAGTTGCGCGCTCTCCGTTTGCCGCACGCGCTTTGCGATCACCGGCGCGTGGGTCGGTGCGCAGTCCCGGTCCGGGAGTGACCGGCGCGTGTCTTGTCCGGAACGCCGCACGCGCTCGGCACTCACCGGCGCGTGGGTCGGTGCGCCGTCCTGGTTCGGGAGTCGTTGCTTCGCGTTGATACCCGCCGCCCTCGCGCGAGCGCCCCGACACGTGTTCCACCCTCCGCTGGTTCGGTACCTCATTGGTTGCGGCTGGGATGCCGTTTGTGTACCCGGATCGTGGGTCTCCTTCGGGGGGCGAACCGATCTCACGCCCGGACGCACTTTTGTTTGGGAATACGAACAATTGTGTGTATTAGTTGGTTAGATTGTTGTAATATATAGCAGTAGCTGTCGGTTGTGCGACGCCCGGCCACGCCGGAGGCGGCGGTCCTCCTCGGGCCCTCGTCGGGTCGTCATCGATGCGCGTCGGGTTCATCGGTCGTCTGCTCGGAGGGCCGTCTCCGTGTGTTGTCCGTCTCTGTCTCTGTCTCTCTGTCTGTGTCAGTCCCTGTCCCTGTCTCTCGGAGGTAGTCGTGTCGAGTCGTTCCCTTTTCTCTTCGTCTCCCTTGCACAATGCGTCGGCGAATCCGGGTTCTTCGTTCCCTCGCTCCGCGGAATCGTCGAATGACCCCGCTTCTTCCGTGGCCGGTTCCCCGAGCCGTTCCGGTTCGTCCGGTTCGTCGAGTTCGGCCAGCTCGTGCAGTTCGGCCAGTTCGTCGGACGCTTCCTCCCTTCCCCCATCACGCTTGGCCGGTTTGTCGAATCACGATCTCATCGAGAAGCTCCACGCGTCGGTGAGATGCGAGCGTGGAACCACTGCCGGCGTGCTGTTGCTCCTGATCGAAGTGGACAACCGCAAACTGCATCTCGACCGGTACTCTTCGTTGTTCGCGTACTGCACCGACTGCCTCGGGTACTCACGCTCGTCGGCGGGACGGAGACTGATCGCCGCGCGGTGTCTGCG
>JAGQHR010000424.1 GCA_020431745.1 Candidatus Eiseniibacteriota bacterium | reverse complement strand
GGATACTTCGAGCCGGGCAGGCCGGCGCCGCCGAAGACCTGGCTGCAGGTCTGGTCCTGCTTCACGAGTCGCGTGTAAAGCCGACTGGAGCGCCCGCCCGCGAGGATGTCTCCCATCAGGTCGTACGCATACCACTTGGGATGGAAGACGCCGGGAACCATGAACGCCGCGATCACCACCGGTTGCGCGTCCTCCTCGCGCGTGACCCGCAGCTGCTCGTCGTGGCGCGGCTCCTCGGTGCGGACCGGTTGCGGTTTGGGCCCGGCCGCGACGCCGGAGAAGTACTTCTGCGCGAGCGTCTTCACCTCGGCCGGATCGACGTCGCCGACCACCACGACCGTGATGTTCGAGGCGACGTAGTGCGTCCGGAAGAACTCCTGCGCATCGTGGCGCGTGATCTTGTGGAGGTCGGAGGCGAATCCGATCACGCCGTTTCCGTAGGGATGGGCCAGGAAGGCGGTCCCCAGCATCTTGTCGAAGAGCCGTCCCATCGGGCTCGACTCGCCGAACCGGCGCTCCTCGATCACGACGTCCCGCTCGGTGTAGAACTCCCGCAGCACCGGTTGGGTGAGGCGGTCTCCCTCCAGGCGCGCCCAAAGCTCCAGTCGGTTCGAGGGGAGCGAGTAGTAGTACCAGGTGAAGTCGCACGAGGTGGAGGCGTTGAGCCCCTGCACGCCGTTCTCCTCGAGGATCTTGCTGAAATCGTTGCTGACGACGTACTTCTTCGCGTCCGCCTGCGCCGCCGTGAACGCGGCCTCGAGCTGCTCCATCCGGGTGGAGTCGGCCGCGAAGCCCTTCGCCTGCTCGGCGGCGAAGGCGTCCCAGGCGTCGTCGACCTTCTTCATCGCCGCGGCCTCGGCAGCCGCGTCGGTCGTGCCGACGGTCTTCGTCCCCTTGAACGCCATGTGCTCGAACATGTGCGCGATCCCGGTCACTCCGGGGACCTCGTCGACCCCGCCGGCATCCACGAAGGTCCGGAAGGAGAAGACGGGAGCGTCGTGCCGTTCGAGCACGAGGAAGTTGAGACCGTTGTCGAGCTTGAACTCGACGACGCGGGACTCCAGATCCTCGAACTCCGCGCGGGCGGAGCTCACGAAGAGAGCCAACGCCAGGGACGTCAGCAGGAAAGCGGTTCGATTGCGCATGGTCGGGGACTCCTCCGGGCCGGTGATCGCGGTAGACCGGCTCGTTCCGCCCGCCGCAGTCGCGCGACGAGACACCTTCGGTCGCCGGAACATCGGGAAAGCCTAGTGGACCGGATCCCGTTCGTCGAGGCCGATCCCCTCAGGCGCCGGGGAGACGCGCTCCGCGGTCGACGCGTAGGACCACGACGCGCGTGGTCTCGAAGATCACCAGGACCAGGAGCGCCCCCACCAGGAGCAGGTACGGCGCGGCCAGGCTGCCCGTCAGATCGACCAGCACCCCCGCCAGGAACGGGAGCAGGAAGCTTCCGCTCCCCAGGAGAGCTTCGTGGATGCCGGTGCTCTGTCCCTTTTGGCGGGAACCGTGGAGCGAGTAGTAGATGCTGCTCGAATAGGCGAAGCCCAGACCGATCCCGACGAGCGGGGCGACGGCCCAGATCGCCACGGGCGCGCGCAGCACGAGGAGCATACCCACTCCCGTCGCGCAGGCGATCTGGGTTCCCGCGAGCGGCCACAGTCGGAACGGCCATCCGTGCCAGAGTCCGGCGACCACGAAGAAGACGGTCTGCGAGAGGTACACGATCCCTAGAAAGGCTCCGAAGACTGCCCCACCGCCGAGGCCGTGCGCGTCCAGGAACTTCGGGTAGTGGAAGTTCAAGGTCGCGCCGAGGCCGAAGAGAACGAAGTTGGCCGCCCACCCGAGCTGACGCCAACGGGACCACGCCGCCGGTCCGCCCGGGAGGCCCCTACGGATGGGATCCCGATCGCGAGGATCGCGAGGATCGCGAGAATCATGGAGATCGGTCGGCTCGCTCGGATCGTTCGGATCGCACGGATCGAGCCGATCGTTCGGATCGTGCCGATCGAGCCGGTCATGCTCGTCCCCAGCGGTCCCCGCCGAGGTACGCACTTCCCGCCAGGGCAGGATCAGCGCCGGCGCGAAGGTGGCGAACGCCGCGGCGACCAGCACCGGTGCGTGGCCGACCCGTTCCAGGAAGAATCCCCCGAGAAAGAATCCCAGCATCTTCCCCGTCGACCAGCCGACGTTGAAGCCGCCCAAGACGCGTCCGAGGCGCTCGCCTTCGGCGACGGTGCCGAGCACGGCCTGCAGCCCCGGCCAGAAGAATCCGTTGGAAGCCCCGAGCACCGGCATCCACCAGAGCAGGGAAACGGGATCCCCCGCACCGATCACGCCCAGCACCGCGGCCGCGCGGAGGACGCATCCGATGCGGGCCATCGCGAATCGGGGCCAGCGATCGGACAGGTGCCCGAGGACGAGGGCCGCCAGCACGTACGACCCCGAACCGAGCACCGGCATGAGACCGAGCTGCAGCGAGGAGGCGCCGAGCGCGATCGCGCGCAACGCGACCACGGTCATGACGACATAAAACGAACCGTCGTAGAGAAAAGACGCGGCGTAGATGCGGGCGAGGAACGCGGCCGAGGGCAATCGCCTACTCGATCGAGCGGAGCTTGTCCCGCGCGAGCTTCGCCTCTTCGCCGTTCGGGAAACGTTGGATGACCTCGCTCAACGCGGTCCGGGCGTCGTCCTCGTCTCCCAGTCGAATCTCGGAAAAGCCGATCTTGAGCAAAGCTCCGGCGACCTTGTCCGCGTTGGGATACCGGTCGACGACCTTCTGGAACTCGACGACCGCCTGTCGATAGTCACCCTGCGCGTAGTAGCACTCTCCGATCCAGTACTGCGCATTGTCGGCCAGATCGGAGGTTTCCGCGCGCCGGAGATACTCGCCGAAGCCGAGTATCGCGAGCGAGTAGTTGCCCCGTGTGAGGTCGGGATAGGCTTGCTCGTAGACCCGCTTGGCTTGAGTCTCCGGAGGCATTCCCTCGAGATCGGCGGCGGTGAGCCCGTCCTGGGATCGCTCGTCGTCGGATGCCGCACTCGCGTTGCTGCTGTCCGACCAGTCGGCGGCCTCCGGCTCCGACGGGTTCTCGGCCGGATACGTTTCGGACGGAGCCGTGTAGGCACCGGAATCGTTGGAGGGAACGCCGGAGCGGCCCGGATCGGCATAGGGCGGCCGGCCCGGATCGGCGTACGGGGAGCGGCTCGCGTCGGGCGCGGATCCCGACCAATACGGACCGGAGCTTCCATAGCCCGTCGAACGCCCCATGGCGTCCTGCAGCTTCGCATCGATGGCGCTGAGCTTCGCGTCCAGCTCCTGGTACAGATACTGGTTCTCGGTCTGGAGCTTCTGGATCACCTCGGCCTGGGTCGCGAGCCGCTGCTCCATCGACCGCACGTCCGACGAGATCGAGATTTGATTCTCCCGAATCTCGCTGACGTCGTTGGCGATCTCCTCGACGGTGATCGGCTGGCGGAGGGTCTGCTTGCCGTAACAGCCGGAAAGCAGCGTGATCCCGACCACGCACGAACCGGCGAGCAACATCCCTGTTTTCTTCGATGTCTTCATGCTGTCGCAGCGGTGCCCACTCCGAAACGGGCGGGCCCCGACGTCCCCACAGGGCGCTCCCTTGTCCGAAGATCTACTTCTGGAAGTGGACGCGCCGGTTCTGGCTCCAAGCGGATTCGTCGTGCCCCGGCGCGAACGGACGCTCCTCGCCGTAAGAGATAGTACGCATCTGGCTGTCCGCCACTCCCAATCCGACCAGGTACTGCTTGGCGGAACGCGCACGCTTCTCGCCCAGCGCCAGGTTGTACTCGACGGTGCCGCGCTCGTCGCAGTGCCCCTCGAGCATGACCGAGCTGCCATCCGACTTCAGCACCGACGCGTTCGCGTCCAGCACTCGCCGCGCATCGCCACGAAGGGCGAACTGGTCGTAGTCGAAGAAGATGTCCTGGAGCTTCATCGCCGTCGGCTCCTGCGAATCGTTCGTCTGCACCGGAGTGGGGGCTGGCTCCTTTTGCGTATCCGACGGGGTGTTATCCATCACCTGAGCCGGAGGAGCAGTCTTCTTGCTGCACGCCGAAAGAGCGAGCGAAGCCGCCGCCACCAAAACCACGAAACGGGTAACTTGCAACACCTTCATCGTCTGCAAAGACTCCTTTCGACCTTGAAAACACGTCCCACC
>JAGQHR010000423.1 GCA_020431745.1 Candidatus Eiseniibacteriota bacterium | reverse complement strand
CGCTCCGGCTCGAAGTCGCACTCCAACTGCAGGGACCGGGATTCTCCCGGCCCGAGCACGAGCGTGGTGCGCTGCTCTTGATAGGTCTCGTCGGAGTCTTCCGTGGACGCGTCGGCCGAGGGATCGGCCGTCGCGGCCCGAGCGGAACCCGCCGCCGCACCGGCGATGCCGCCATCGTCCTTCGGCTCTTCCTCGTCATGCTTCGGAAACCGCTCGCCCCGGGTCGCCGCCACGTCGACGGAAACCGTGCCGGTACCGGAGTTCTCGAGCGTCGCGGTCACCACCCAGTGACCGTCCTTCTCGGCTCGCTTCACGTCGGAGAACTTGAACTCGGGCACGACCACCTCGTAGAACCACTGCGCGACGAACGCGTCGAAGGCATCCGGATCCGCGGCGTGCGGCCGCATCGTCGCGATGTAGTCCTGCAACACCGGGTGGTCAACGCTCGTGTGGTACGTGCGGACGAACTCCTTGAGCCCGACCAGGCTCGAGTCCCGCCCCATCGCCTGGTGGAGCATCCAGAACACCCAACCACCCTTGTCATAGGTCACGGTCGTGTCACCCGGACGGGTTCCGTCGGTCAGAACCAGCGGACGTTCGGAGTCCACTTGCCGATCGTCTCCGTACCGCTCCTCGATCCGCTTGCAGAACTCGATTCGTCCCTGCAGACCCTGCACCTGTTCGAAGAGGAGGATCGTGGAAAAGTGCGCCATCCCCTCGGAGACGATGTTGCCACCGGGGCCGTCGCCCGGGAGGACGAGGTTGCCCCACCACTGGTGCGCCGACTCGTGCGCGGCCACCATGAAGGAGAGATTCACCTCGCGGCTGCTCCGGGTCAGGAAGCCGATGGTCTCCGAGAACGTGATGTTCGAGGGGAATCCCTGTGCGTAGGAGGCCAGACCGGGGAACTCGTTCAGACGCAGCTCCTGCCAGGGAAACGGATAGAACCACTCCGAATAGTAGCGTCGCGCCGCGTCGAGGGCCTTCCCCATCTCCTCGAGGTTGTAGTCGTGCCCGGGGTGGTAGTAGATGGCGGTTCCGTCCCCCTGCCAGCGATCCCAGGCCGCTCCCACGACGTTGAAGAAGTTGACCGGCTCGTCGCTCTGCCAAACCACCGTGCGTTGTCCGTCGGCGAGCGACTCCTCCACCTTGACGCCCACACCGTGATACTCCAGACGGTCGGGACCGGTGATGCGGGTGCGAACCGGATACGGCCTCTGTGAGCCGAAGGCCGGTCGCGTCTTCCCGACGTAGAAGTCCTTGGGATACACCTTGGCTTCCAACGGATGCTTGGGGTCCGCTCCACGCTCCGGATTGAACCCCAGGGTCGGCACGAAGCTGTTGGAGAACGCGGTCAGCACCACGCCCGACGGCAGGATGAACTCTCCCATGCCTCCGCCGTTCTTGGTCATTCCGTTGGGAAGTCGCCCATGATGGGAGAACCCGACTCGCACGGTGTCCCCCGCTGCCAAGGCGGGATCGAAATGGAAGACCCAGAGCCGCTCGCGATCGTCCGGCTCGTAGGCCTCTCCGTCGAGGGTCCACTTCAAGTCCTCGAAGTGATCCCCCACCGAAAGGACAAAGCTCTCCATCGGCTTGTCCTGGTCATGGAACAGCTCGTACGTGCCCTGGACCGAAAACGCCGAGTCATCCGGATCGAGTGTGAGATCGAGGTCCACACCTGCGAGGTAGGGAAAGGGCGCATCCAACCAGGTCAGAATGTTCTTCCGCCAATAGTCGCGTTGGCGATTCTCGACCGCCTTCCCCTGGAAGCCTTGCTGCACCTGGAGGCCGAGAACGATCCCGAGGACGAGCGGCGGCACCCAGTAGGGCGACATCCGCAGCACGGTCTTGAGGATCGGCTTGGGATGCAGGCGATCGACGACGCGGGCGGAGTCGAGCTCGCGGCGCGGGAAGAGCTTGACCGCGATCGCCACCAGGAGAACGCCGACCGACAGGTAGAAGAGCCGATTGAGCAGCACGGCCCACCGATTCGGCTCGATGGATCCGAAGTCGGTCCAAGTCACCGCACTCCAGAGGTCCCAGTTGCCGACCCAGTTCATCTTCCCCATCGTCTGGAGGAAGCCCGAGAGGATCAGCACGCCGAGCCCGATCGCATAGGTCACGTAGCGATCCCGCGTGATCGAGAGCACGGCCATCACGAACGAGGACCAAATCAGGAACGTCGGAACCAGCAGGAGACCCCAAACCAGCAAGAACGGCTGCACCTCGATCGCGACCTTGCCCTGGATGAGCATGACCACGGCTCCCCCGACGAACGCCGCGAGAAGCACGACGGTGCCGACGATGCTGTTCGCGACCGCCTTGCCGAAGAGCAATGCGCTCCCCGGGACCGGCGTCGCGAAGAGGATCGGGGCGACTCCGGTGTTGCGCTCCCGCAGGAGCGATTCGACGGTGTAGAAGAGCAGCAGCAGGCAGACGAGCAGAGTCAGCGTGTTCATCGTGATCACGGCGTAGTGGCCGGACGTGAGGAGCAGCGGAGTATCGAACGCGCCGGTCCGGAAGTATCCGTTCTCGATCGCCTGGAGCACGATCAGGGGGATGAAGAGATAGAGCCCGGGCTGGCTGCCGAGGTTCTTCGCCTCGAAGCGCGCCACGGAAACCACTGCTCCGAGGAATCCGGGAACGGTGCTGCGCATTCCCAGCGCGGCGATCGGCTTCTCGTCCCGGAAGGACGTGTCCTCGTCCGCTCCCGCCGGAACCAGGTCTCGCCCGGCTTCCAAAGCGGCGCGCGCCGCCGCGAGCTGCGATCGTGGGACTCTCGCCCCGCGACGGCGTCGTGCGAACGTCAGGTGGGATCCCGCCACGGAGCCCAAGCCGAGCAGAACGTAGAGCACGTGACTCGCCACGAAGGTGAAGTCGAGCCCGATCGGCGCCTGGTTGTAGATCGCGACTCCCCGATCCACCTTGAGCCAGGTTTCGTTGAGCCACCGAAACCCCGTCGGATCGGCCCACATCAGCAGACGGTTGATCCGCGGATCCAGCCAGGAAGGGGACCAATCGATGATGAAGAAGGCCCAAACGACGATGAAGAGCACGGGGATCGAGAACATCAGGATCGGTTTGCGGGTCCGCTCCCCGAGCGCGAAGAGCGTTCCGCACGCGAGGATCAGAAACGGTACGACGAAGAGCAGCGCCGGACGCAGATAGGAGCTGAGCGCGAACGAGCCCCGAAACTCGCTGGCATCCGCGTTCGGAATGATGTGGTTGAAGAGGATGTGGAAGAGTAGCTGGCTCGCGAGCACGATCAGGAACGTGGTCAGGATCGCGGTGAACTTCCCCCAGATGTACTCCCCGGGGGTGAGGGGCGTCGCGTGCAGGATCTCTCCGACTTTGAGCTCTTCGTCCCGGACCACCGAGAGCCCCGCCTGGACCGCCACGAAGAACGTGTAGAAGAGCCCTCCCAGAATGGACAGGACGAACGACATGGCGAGCTGCGAGGTGATGAGCGTCTTCTCGCCTCCGACGTCGCTGTCGCCGGCCTGGATCCGCATGAACCCGGACGACAGGCCCCAGGCACAGCCGAAGAGGATGACGAGGCAGACCCAGAACAACGGTCGGGTCAGTTGATAGCGCAGCTCGCCGCCGAAGACCCGGAGAAAGCGGCGCGCACTCATCGGCCGTCTCCCTCGTCACGATCCGTCGTCCCGCCGGATCCTCCGACCGCGGCGGTGGCGCCATGGTCGGATCCCGCGGAGGCAGACTTGCCGCTACCGTTGCCGTGGCCGTTCCGCCCCAGCGCCACGAGCGTCATGTATGCGTCTTCCAGGGTCGGCTCGACCGGACGGAACCCCTCCGGCACCGCTCCCTCCGGCGCGTGGATCCGCACTCGGTTCTCGCCTTCGACCAGCACCGCCTGCGTGATGCGGAACCGTTCGCGGAGCTCGGCCAAACCGGACGCGCGGCCCTCGTAGATGTGTCCCCGGAGAGTTTCCTTGGCTTCGGTCGGGGTCGTCTCGGCCACGATCCTCCCCGCGGAGATCACGACGAACCGGGGACAAAGCACCGCGACGTCCTCGACGATGTGGGTCGACAGCAGCACCGAGCGTTCCTGCGCCAGCTCCGCGAGCAGGCGGTAGAACCGGTGTCGCTCCTCGGGATCGAGCCCGGCCGTGGGCTCGTCCACGATGATCAGCTTGGGGTCGCCGGCGATGGCCTGCGCGATCCCCAGCCG
>JAGQHR010000422.1 GCA_020431745.1 Candidatus Eiseniibacteriota bacterium | reverse complement strand
CGGCGTCGCCTACCTCCACGGGAAGACCGTCCGGGAGCGCGCGATGGCCCTCATCGAGATCGCCCATCCGGACTTCCGATCCGAGCTGCGGTCCGCCGCGGTCGGGCGCAAGCTGGTCCCGGTGTCTTGGGAGCTGCCGACGGAGGCGACCCGTTATCCCAGCGAGCTGGAAGACGGCCTGGAAATGGTGGGTGCGTGGGGCAAGTCGCAGTACCGCATCCGTCCCCTCCGTTCTTCCGATGCGGATCGGCTCATGGAGTTCTTCTATTCACACGAACCCGACACCGTCTTCGATCGCTATCGCTACTTCAAGCGCCAGCTCCATCGCGACGAAGCGCTCCGGCTTTGCACGCTCGACTACAATCGCCGCTTTGCCTTCGGTGTGTTCGACGCCAGCTCGCGTGGAGACCACCTGGTGGCGGTGGCGCGGTATCGAACCGATGATCGGACCAAGGAGGCGGAGATCGCCGTCGTTGTTCACGAGCAACATCGTCGGCGCGGTCTGGCGACCAACGTGCTCCGGCGGTTGGAGCGGCAGGCACGTCGAGTCGGGATCGTCGGCTTCTACGGCGAGGTCGATCCTGCCAACGTGGAAGCAATGGCGTTCCTGCAGGACCTCGGCTACGAGCTCGCTCTCGACGGAGTGACGCAGTTCTATCGGGCGGTGCACCGATTCGTCGGAAACGGGACATCCGGCCGCGGCAACCCAGCCGTCAGCTAGTCGGGAGCTCTCGGCGGGGCACCGGTCATGACGGTCCCCGTCGAATCCCACTCGGGTGGGCTGGCCGGCGCTCGTTCGGTCGAGTGCTGTCGGAGGCCGGAATCAGGCGCGTTCGAGGTACTTCCCGGTCCGGGTATCGATCTTGATGCGCTCGCCCTGCTTGATGAACGGAGGGACCTGGATCCGCAGACCCGTCTCCAGCTGGACTTCCTTCGTGACGGCGCCGGCGGTATCGCCCCGCGCGGCATCGTGCGACTCCGTGACCTCGAGAACCACCGATGTCGGGAAGTCCAGGTCGACGGGGGATCCATCCTCGTGGATCATCAGCTCCATCTCCTGATTCTCGAGCAGGTAGGGCAGGTAGTCCTCGAGCATGCTCTTGGGAAGCTCCAGCTGCTCGTAGGATTCGTTGTCCATGAACGTGTAGGTGTCACCGGAGCCGAAGAGGTACTGGACCTTGCGGTGGCTCACCCGGACGGGCTCGATGCTGGATCCCGCGTTCCAGGTGTTGTCGATGACGCGGCCGGTCTTGATGTTCTTCAGCTTGGCCCGGACGAAGGCGCCGCCCTTGCCCGGCTTGACGTGCTGGAAATCGACGATCCGATACAGGTCGTTCTTGAAATTGATCACCAGTCCGTTACGGATGTCTGCAGTCGTTGCCAATGGCAGGTCCCTCCTTCTCCGGCACCCCGGGCGCCGTGCAAGCGTTCGATTCGCGACCGCATCATCGGCGGGCACGATCTATAAGCTTTCCACGCCCCGTTCCGGAATGTCAACTGAGTAGGGCGCGGACGGCTCAGGCGTGGGGCCGATCCGCGGCGATTCTCGAGGGCTCCAGAGGGACGCTTCGAGGAGCTCCGGACGGGACCGTCGCGACCGAACCCGAGCGCCACCGGGCGTTTTCGCCCAGACCGGCCCGATGGGCGCGGCGACCCCGCCACTCCTGGATTCGTCCCTCCGTCCCCAGGTCGACCCAGCTCTCGTCGGGGAGCGTGAGGAGGGTGAGGTGTCCGGCCGACGGCTCGAGGACGTCGCGGCAGAAGTCGAAGGACCCGATTTCGTCGTAGAGATCCAGGACGACGTTCGGGTCGTCGAACAGTCCCTCCTCCACCGCCGTGAGGAAGCGGTCGTGTACCTCGGCCAGCGCACTCCGGATCAGGCCCAGGAGGGCCTGCGCCCGAGCGACTACGATCCCGGTATTCCAGAACGCTCCTTCCCGTTGGAGTCGGGCCGCGAGCCGGATATCGGGCTTTTCGACGAATTCGGCGACATCGTACCGAACCGATCCGTAGCTCGATTCCCACGGTGCCCGGCTTTCGGGGGCGCGCGGAACAGGAACCAGCCAACCGAGTTCCGGATCCGGGCGCCGGGCGGGCACGCCGATCAAGACGATTCGTTCCGGTTCCTCGGCGATGGTCTCCTCGGCCTGAGCGACCATTCGCCGAAAGGCCCGGGTGTCGTCCATGTGGTGATCCGATGGCGTCACGAGGACCGTCGCATCCGGATCACGCAGGGTCAGATTGAGGAGCGGCAGGAGGATTCCGGCTACCGTTCCCCGATTTCGGGGCTGGACCACGATGTTGGCCTGCGGAACTGCCGCCAGCTCGCTTCCCCACCAGCGCCGGTGCTGATCCGCGACGATGGGCACGATACGGTGGCCGGGAACCACCGTTCCGACCCGGTCGAGCGTCCACCGGAGCATCGAGGTGTCGCCGTCGATTCGATAGAACTGCTTGGGGACGACCCGGCCGGTCTCGTCCCGGGTCAGTCCCTGGAGACGGGTCCCCTCTCCCGCGGCGAGAACGATCGACCAGAGCTGAGTTGACTGCGTCATCACGATTCCACCCTTCCTTGGTGTTCGCTTCCCAACCGCCGGCCCCGTTTCAGCGGCGGCTCACTCGACCGGTGCTCAAGCCTCCGATCGCGCCAGCCTCGAACTACGACCACTCACCGGGTCCAGGGTTCCGTTCGAACCCGTCCAGCGCTGTGATCGACACCAGCATCCCGCTCTTTCATTCGGTTTCGGTTTGGTGACGTAGAAAAGAGTGCTAGCTCTCTCTCGGAACCGTTCCGGGCTATCGTCGCGGAGCGGCGACACGCCCGAGACGCGCCGACGCGAGGTGGTTCTTCATCACGATCTCGAGGTCGGCTTCCGGCGAGCTGACCCCGCGTCATCTGGAGCAAAGCGTGTGGGGTGTGTGCTCGATTCGCTGGAAGCCGACCAGCGAGCGAGGGTCCCGAACGGATCGCCGTAGAAAGCGGAACGAGGAGAGCATTCCTCGAGTGAGTCCACCGAGTGAACGACCCAGCCCCTGGAGACCAGGGCCGGGTCGATCACCGGCAGTGAGCCCTGAAGGGGCTCGAGAAGCGTCGCGGGACGAGGACCGGCCCTCCTGAGGCTTGGATGGTCCCTGTCCGGGGGTAGAACCAGACCCGGAGAGAATACCAGATCATGGGCCGTTGCGCCATCGGGGACCGTCATGGTTCCCTGCCGGGATCATGCGACGCGGCGTTCCCAGTCTCGGTTTGCTTCTCGTTTCCTTTCTCTGGGGGACGACGTTCGTCGCGGTCAAATCCGCGCTGACCGACGTCACCCCGTTGGCCTTCGTGGGTCTGCGATTCGGATTGGCCGCACTGCTCTCGTGGCTCCTGGTCCGGCGGCGCCCCGGTCTGCGAGTCGCGCTCGGCTGGGGGATCCCGCTGGGGTTGGTGCTCGGGACCGCCTACTCCGCCCAGACGATCGGTCTCGTCGACACAACTCCGTCGCGGTCAGCCTTCATCACTGGCGCGGGAGTAGTCGCGATTCCGTTGTGGGGCGTCCTCTTGCTGGGGCGGCGGCCCGGCTTCTTCCCGCTGGTGGGGCTCGCGCTCGCCGTGTTCGGTGTCTGGTTGATCACCGATCCGGCAGGTGGGAACTGGAAAGCAGGGGACTCCTGGACGTTGGCGTGCTCGATCCTCTTCTCGCTTCATGTCGTGCTTCTCACCCGCTACGGAGCGCATGAGGTCTACGGCCTTCTCGCGTCCCAGCTCCTTGTGACCGCGGTCCTGACGGGAACCGGTTCCCGCCTTCTCGAGTCGTCGCCCCGAGTCCATTGGAGCGGATCGTTCCTGGGGGTCCTGGCGTTGACCGGAATCCTCGTCTCCTTCCTGACGACTCTGTTGCAGCTCCGTCTCCAGCCTCTGGTCTCTCCCGGTCGAACCGCAGTCATCTTCGCCACCGAGCCGGTTTTTGCGGCGCTCTTCTCGGCGATCTTCGTCGGGGAACGTCTGGGATTGCGAGGCTGGATCGGCGGCGGTCTGGTGTTGGCGGGGGTGCTCTTTTCCGAGCTGGGCGGAAAGGCGTTCCGACCGGCAGAACCGCACGCTCCGGAGTCCCCGCTCTAGCTCCCTTGCGAAGAACCCCGTTGGAAAACCCAGCTCAGCCGATTCGATTTGCGACGATGGTCCTCGGTGATCGGTCGGCCCGCGCTCTTTT
>JAGQHR010000421.1 GCA_020431745.1 Candidatus Eiseniibacteriota bacterium | reverse complement strand
TGACTCGCGCCGGCGCGACGATCCCGATCACGAAGCGGGAGCTCGCCTTGCTCCGGGAGTTCGTCGATCACGAGGGAGACGTGCTCGATCGATCCGATCTTCTCGAGAGGGTCTGGGGCGTTCGTTACGAGGGCACGACCCGGACCCTGGATCAGCACATCGCCAAGCTCCGTCAGAAGGTGGAGCTCGACCCGGCCCACCCGCGCCACATCCGTACCGTGCACGGGGTCGGGTATCGCTTCTATTCCGATCCGGACCACGACTGAGCCGGTCGTTCCTCCGGTGCGCACCTGCCGCCCAGCGGGAAGGGCGGCCCGAACGGGCGGCCAGGACGGGGACCCGGGGTGGAAACCCAGGACGGGGACCGGGGATGGAAACCCGGGACGGGAACCCGGGATGGAAACCCGGGACGGGAACCCACCGCCGGGGAAGCGCGATCCGCGCGCCCCGGAGTCGGCCGATCTCGATCAGCGGGCAAGCCGGAGCGCGGCGCGTTGCGGGAAAGTCCTTCGGGACTCGGGGCATCGCAAAAGGTCGGGGACTTCGGAACACCCTGGGCTGGCGCCGGTCGTCTTTGTGCTATCCTGGACGCGCTAAACTCCTGCTGGGTTTGGCGGAAGAGGGGCTACCCGATCGTCCGGGCGGCGCACACGTCCGGCCCTGTGACCCTCCCCGTTCGGTGCCTACCCAGCGCTACCATGCACCCACTCGCAAGCAAAGGTGGCTTTCGATGACGTTCGACAACTCCCCGCTCGGGACGGCTTCCCCGTCCGCCTCGGTGCCGGCATGGTCCCGTTGGCGCCTACTGACACTCGCTCTGACCGTGGCCGTGGCTTCCCAGATCCCCAACCACGCCTCGGCGGCCGGCTCGGTCCAGATCGGACAGAACGAGTACCGGCAAGTGGACGGCGTGTGGCAGGCGGTCACGCCGTACGGCGAGACGTTTGCGGTCGACACGCAGGTCGTGACGGTTCGCTTCGTGCCAGGAGTGTCCGCGGCCCAGCAGGCGACCCTCATCCAAAGGAACCGCGCCGAGGTCATCCGCACCAATCGACTCGGTTTCGTCGATCTCCAGGTCGCAGAAGGGACGGACGTCATCGAGGTCGTCCAGAGCTTCCTCGGCTCTCCGCTCATCCAGAATGCGGAGCCCAACACGATCGGTGCCTACCTCGCGACTCCCAACGATCCCCTCTATCCCAGTCAGTGGCACCTCAACCAGGGCAATGACGCAGACGTCGATGCTCCCGAAGCTTGGGACATCGAGTACGGGGTCCCCGGGGTGGTCGTCGGCGTTCTCGATTCCGGGAGCGATTGGACCCACAACGACCTCGGCAAGGGAACGGACAACTACTCGACGATCTGGACCAACCCCGGTGAGGACGCCTGGACGAGTCCGGAGAACCCCGCCACCGGCAACGGCATCGACGACGACGGCAACGGCCACGTCGATGACTGGAAGGGTTGGGACTTCACCAACGATGACAACGACGCGCGGGGCATCTTCGATCACGGTACGCGGGTCGCGGGGATCGTGGCGGCGAAGACCAACAACGGCTACGGGGTGTGCGGAGTCGCGGGTGGCTTCGGCCCGGGCGGTGGCTTCGGGGGAGGCAAGGGAGCCCGTGTGATGGTCGTGGGAGTCGGGGACACCGCTCCGGTCACTTCCATTCTGGACGACGCGATCCTCTACGCGATCGATCAGGGGGCGCGGGTCATCACGATGAGCCTCACCGTCAATCAGACCGCGGCGATCGACGACGCTCTCATCGAGGCCTGGAACGCGGGACTGCTCATCGACTGTGCGTCCGGCAACTCCGGTGGCGCCGTCAGCTATCCGGCGCGCGATGCCAACGTCATCGCGGTCGGAGCGACGACTCAGTCCGATCTCATCGCGAGCTTCTCCTCGCGGGGAGTCGATCAGGAGCTCGCGGCTCCCGGCGTCAACATCCTGTCGACCGTTTACAACGACGGCTTCCAGGCGGGCGACGGAACTTCGTTCGCGGCGCCGATCGTCGGCGGTGTGAGCGCGTTGCTCTTCTCCATCAACCCCGGGCTCACCAACGTCGAAGCGCGACAGATCCTGCGCGACACCGCGGACAAGGTCGGTCCTTACAACTACAACTGGAACCCCAGCATGCCCGGGCACTCGCAGGAGCTCGGCTACGGGCGCGTGAATGCGGGCGCAGCCGTCGCGGCGGCTCAGAACACCGCGTCGGTGCCGGGCGAGTTGGGCACGCTCCGGCTCCTCACGGTCGGGGTGAACACACCCAACCCGTTCGGACCTTCGACGCAGATTCGCTACCAGCTCGGCGCGCAACAGCGCGTCACGATCCACGTCCTGGACATTCTTGGCCGTCGTCTCGCGACGCTCGAGGACGGTATGCAGGCCGAGGGCGCGCACACGGTTTCGTGGAACGGTCGTGACGAGGCCGGGCGTCCGGCGGCGAGCGGCGTCTATCTGTACCAGGTCACCGCGGGAGACGAGACTTCCACCGGGAAGATGCTCCTGACCCGGTAAGGCGGTGTTCGCAGGATGAACGTCGAGACCGCGGATGGTGGCCACCCCGCCATCCGCGGTCTTTGCTTTGGACCGTACCTGTAGAGCGTGACCAGAGCGGCCCCTCCTAGGTTCCCTCGCCTCGGGAATCGCCGTTCAACGTGCGGGATCCGCTTTCCGAGCCTGCATCTCCGCCGAACGTGATAGCGTTTGGCCCGCAGCGATGGCAGGCCCGGAGCCGCCCGGCTTGCCGGAGCGGCGAGTTCGGTGGATCGGTGCACGGCCCGATGCCAGAGCGGCGAGCCCTGTGGGTCGGTGCACGGAGCGGCGGGCACAGGTTCGTCGAAGACTACCGGTCCCGCAGCGGGAGTGGCCATGGCAGCAGCGATTCGATGTCTCTTCGCGACCGATCTGCACGGCCGGCGGTCCCGCTATGAGGCGTTGTGGAGAGAGATCGCTTCGCAACATCCCGCGCTGGTGTTCCTGGGCGGCGATCTGCTGCCACACGGCATGGCGACGCGTGGAATCGACGGCGACTTCCTCCACGCTTTTCTCGAACCCGGCTTCGCACGTCTTCGCGACGAGCTCGGAGAAGCCTATCCCTCGGTCTGCCTCATTCTGGGAAACGACGACGGGCGGGCACCGGAAGCGGAGATCGCCCGCGGCGAGCAGCGGGAACTGTGGCTCCATGTCCACGGTCGCGCGATCCCGTGCGGGGAGCACACGATCTACGGGTACGCCTACGTCCCGCCCAGCCCGTTCCTGTTGAAAGATTGGGAGCGGTACGATGTTTCGAGATTCGTGGACCCGGGGTGCGTCAGTCCCGAAGAAGGCGTTCGCACCGTGCCAGTGCCCGACGAAGAGATCCGTTTCACGACGATCGAGAAAGATCTGGCGCAGCTGACCGCCGGCCGCGACCTCACGAACGCCGTCTTTCTCTTTCACACTCCGCCCTATCAGACCATGCTGGATCGCGCGGCACTGGACGGGAAGGTCATCGACCACGTGCCGCTCGACCCCCATGTCGGGAGCATCGCGGTCCGTCGCTTCATCGAGGAGCGCCAGCCGCTGCTCACTCTCCACGGTCACATCCACGAGTCGACGCGACTGACCGGATCGTGGCGCGACCGCATCGGACGCACCGAGATGTTCAACGCCGCCCACGACGGTCCGGAGCTCTCTTTGATTGAGCTCGACCTCCGAACTCCCACCACCGCCACCCGCCGGCTGCTCACCTAGACCGTGCGCCCGCCTCTCGCTAGCTGCTCCTAGGCCCGACCCATTTCGGCCGCTGCTCGTCCAGGCCCGACCGGGTTTCCGCCGGCTGCTCGTCCAGGCCCGACCGCCGGCTTCCGCCGACGGCTCACTTGAATTCAACCGTCATTCCTCCGGTCGCTCTAGAACTAGGTCCGGCCGCCGGTTTTCGCTGCCTGCTCACTCGAGTCCAACCGTCTGTCCTCCGCTCGCTCGGCCAGCTCCGGCCGCAGTTCTTCGCCGGCGGTCGATGTTCCGGCGATGCGGGTCTGCATGAACCCGATGCCGAAGGCTCGCTCTGCCATGAGCCGGTTGTGCGCTCGGCAGAGCACTCGAAGGTTCTCTGGTTCGTTGCTCCCACCGCGCGCCACAGGGTCCCGATGGTCGATCTCCAATCCGCGCCGCTCCGGACACCGCCCTTCCGGACCGACGTACGTGCATTGGAAT
>JAGQHR010000420.1 GCA_020431745.1 Candidatus Eiseniibacteriota bacterium | reverse complement strand
TGCTGCGTGCGCGAGACGGAGGATCGAATTCGGGAAGGTATCCGCCGCCTGGGAGCGGTGCTGCGCGAGCAAATGGCACGGCATCCCTCGGGAACGACTCCCAAACCATTCCTGTAGTCCGGCCGCGAGACCGGAACGTTCGAACGAAGGACCGACGAGGGTCGGATGAGCTCTCGAGAGGAGACGATGATGGAAACCGGAAGTTTGAGGCTCAAGACGGGATTGGCCGAGATGCTCAAGGGCGGCGTCATCATGGACGTCGTCAATGCGGAGCAGGCGAAGATCGCCGAAGAGGCGGGCGCGGTCGCCGTCATGGCGCTCGAGCGCGTTCCTGCGGACATCCGTCGCGACGGGGGAGTCGCCCGCATGTCGAATCCCAAGATGATCAAGGAGATCATGGCCGCGGTCTCGATTCCGGTGATGGCGAAGTGCCGCATCGGACACTTCGTCGAGGCGCAGATCCTGGAGTCGCTCGGGGTCGACTACGTCGACGAGAGCGAGGTGCTGACGCCCGCGGACGAGATGAATCACATCGACAAGCACGCCTTCAAGGTGCCGTTCGTCTGTGGTTGTCGTGATCTGGGCGAGGCCTTGCGCCGGATCGGCGAAGGCGCGGCGATGATCCGCACCAAGGGGGAAGCCGGCACGGGCGACATCGTGGAAGCGGTCCGCCACATGCGCGCGATCCGTCGCGGAATCAAGGAGCTCACGACGCTCCAACCGGGCGAGATGATGACCCGCGCCAAGGAGCTGGGAGCGCCCTACGATCTCGTCCGCTGGGTCGCGGAGCACGGCGCGCTTCCCGTTCCGAACTTCTCGGCAGGGGGGGTCGCGACTCCGGCGGATGCCGCGCTCATGATGCAGCTCGGCGCCGAGTCGGTCTTCGTGGGATCGGGCATCTTCAAGTCCGACGATCCAGAAATCCGTGCGCGTGCGATCGTCCAGGCGGTGACTCACTTCGAAGATCCCAAGGTCCTCGCGGAGGTGTCGGAAACCTGTGGCGATGCGATGCGCGGGATCGACTCGCAGAAGCTCCCGCCGGATCAGCAGCTCCAGACGCGCGGATGGTGACCCGACCGATGCAGGAAGACACTCTCTCGCGCAACGGATCGCCGCCGTTCCCGAAGCGGAGCACGATCGGTGTGCTCGGGCTCCAAGGGGACTTCGACGCGCATCGTCGCGCTCTGGAAGCAGCCGGTGCCGAGGTGCGAGAGGTGCGGCGCCCCGACCAGCTCGCGGGACTCGGAGCCTTGGTCGTCCCGGGGGGAGAGAGCACGGCCCTGCTTCGGCTGCTCGCCCCTCGAAAAATGGACGAGGCGATCGTGGCTTTCCATCGGACGGGCGGAGTGCTGCTCGGCACCTGCGCCGGGCTCATCCTCTTCGCGAAGGAGGTCGCTTCGCCCGGGCAGCCCAGCCTGGGACTCCTCGACGTCACCGTCGATCGCAACGCCTTCGGCCGACAGGTCGACAGCTTCGTCGATCAGGGGAGGCTCCGTCTGAACGGCACGGAGGTCGAAACGGAGATGGTTTTCATCCGGGCGCCGCGCATCCGCCGGGTCGGTCCCGAGGTCGAGGTTCTCGGGACTTGGAACGGCGAGCCGGTACTGGTCCGCCAGGACCGGATCTTCGGCGCCACGTTTCATCCCGAGATGAGCCCGCAAAGCCCGTTCCCGCAGTGGTTCGCTCAGCAAGTCGCTTCTCCCCAAGCGATTGCACCGCTGGGCCAGGCAGCCGGGTCGCGGGAAGACATCACACCTTAGGCGCAACCGCCGACCGTCTACACCCGTAGACGAGCCGGGCGGCAGCCGGGCGCCGCCTCTGAGCGGGGCACCCGTGCCCCGGGTCCGCCCACCTGGCGCGGGGGGACCGGGAGGCAGGCTGGAGAGCCGCTGCCTTCTTTGCCGGACGATGCGCCGCCCGGAGCTAATCGTGGAATCAGAGGGTCCGATCGAACGCTTCCGAACCGGGGCACGTCTTAAGGATCGGATGGAGGCGACGTCCATGGGGGAAAGGGCGTTGGACATCATGACCGACGATCAACTGGTGGTCCTGTCCCAACGCGGTGATCTGGATGCGTTCAACCAGCTCGTTCAGAGGTGGGAGGCTTCGCTCTACCATTTCGTCCGCCGGACCGTGGGAAACTCCGAAGAAGCGCGGGACGTGTGTCAGGAAGCGCTCACCCGGGGCTTCCAGAACATCGAGCGTTTGCGGGACGGCACCAAGTTCAAGGCCTGGATCCATCACATCGCCTTGAATCTGTGCCGGGACAAGTTCCGCTCGCAACGCTCGCGCGCGGATCTGCGGTCCCTGGACGAGTTCAGTGCGGAGGAGCTGCAGGAGGCGACGAGCGACGCACGCCCGATCGCGCCCGACGCTCAGGTGACGCGGGCCAGTCTTTGCGATCTCCTGGGAGGAGCGCTGGAGAGACTGCCGGTCGAGCAGCGGACGGCGATCGTGCTGCGTGAGTATCACGGCTTCAACTCCGAGGAGATCGGAGAGATCACCGGAGTTCCGGCTGCGACGGTGCGCACACGCATCTTCTACGGACTGAAATCGATGAGACGTGCGTTCCAGGAGCGCGGCATCTCGGGGATCGAGATGCTGCAGGGAGAAGAGTCATGAAAGATCCACTGGACCCTCGGATCGACATGATGATGGCCTCGCTCTACGGAGAGCTCTCCGATGAGGAGGAGGCACGCTTCCAGCGGATGCTGGAAGAAGATCCGACGCTGCGGGCGGAGTGGGAGGATTTGCAGGCGACGCGAAAGCTGCTGGGAGCTTGGGAGATCGAGGAACGAGTTCCCAGCTTCGTGATCATGGACGCGGGTCCGGAAACGCGAACCGGTCGGCCGGTCCGCCCGGCGGACTCCGGACCGGGTAGCCGCTGGCGTGCGCTCTGGCAGCGCTACGGAACGGCGGCCGGCTGGGCGCTCGCGGCCGCAGCGGCGCTCCTCGCGGTGCTCGCCCTCGCCGAGTTCCGGATCGACCTGCTCGATCGAGGGATCGCCTTCCGTTTCGGGCCGCCCACCGCCGAGATGGCGCCTACCGCGACGCCCCAGGGTACCGGAGCGGTACCGGCGGTCCAGTCCGACGTGGCAGCCAGCCAGCAGCCGAACGGGGCGCCCGAGACCTGGATCGCCACCGGAGCCGACTCCACGCGAGTGCAGCTGACCAAGAATCTCGGCAATCCGGCGGCTCCCCTGACCCGGGGCGAGTTCGACGGCTATGCGACGGCCATGGCCAAGGTCATCGCCGCGATGCAGAGCCAGAACGACTACAATAGCCAGGAGAGTCAGGAGTTCATCCAGTTCATGCGCACGATGTACGACGGGCTCCAGCAGAAGCAGTCCCAGGACTACTACGATCTGCGGGGCCGCATCGAGTCCGTGCGCTACGGTTTGGATGAGGTCGAGACGAACACGAACGAGCGTTTCGATGCGATCGACTTCACGAATGGACAATCACTGACCCCGCAGGGAGTCCGCCCCCGCCGATCCGAGGCGGGTGACGCGGACTCGAGCGGTCAGGATCAGAACGGGAGAGAAGAATGAACATCGGCTTCCAGGCCGGCCGGGTCGGGTGGCTCTGGCTGGGAGCTCTGTCAGGTCTCATGTTGGGGCTCCAGGTCTCGGAGAGCGCGGCCCAGGATCGGTCGAGCTCCCGCAAGACCCTCAAGCAAATCGGGGTCATGGAGCAGATCCTCGATCAGGTCCTCATCGACAGCCCGAACTTCCTCGTTCCCGGACGCGGCAACGCGCGCGGGATCTTCCTGGAACAGTTCGGCGTCCTCCTCACCTTCGAGGCTTCGCTGGTCCAGAAGGATTGGGGCGACTGGGACTGGAAGAACGAGTTCAAGATCGAGAAGGACGAAGACGGCAACCGGGTGATCGTCATCCCCGATCCGGGCGACAAGTCGGACGAGGACGAGGACGAAGATTCGGGCTCGCGACGCGACCGGGATCGGCGCCGTCGTCCGAGCGAGGAACGGCTCTACGAAGGGGGCAAGCAAGAGGTCGAGGACGTTCTGCTTGACTACGGCGGCACCCTCACCGCGCTCGATGACGACAACTGGGTCGCGGTCGCGGCCTTCCTCAAGGACAGCGACTACTTCCTGGACCAACGCATTTCCCGCCTCGTGATGAAGGCGAAGATGCGGGACCTGCGCGAATGGGACGCGGGAAAGATCTCCGAGGACGAGATGCGGAAG
>JAGQHR010000419.1 GCA_020431745.1 Candidatus Eiseniibacteriota bacterium | reverse complement strand
GGAAAACACGGAGTACGCCCCCGGAAGCGTGAACGGGGTCAGCGGAATCCCGAGGAGAGCGAGGGAAGGGGGCTGCAACCAGGGAGCCGCGAGCACCGGGCCGTCCGGCTGCAGCTGGGCCTGCGCCGCCCGCAGGGTCGTCGGGTCGTAGAGCGCGGTGAGAGGCACCCCGGCCCGCCAGAGCCATCCGGCCAGGTAGGTTTGGGCGACGAGGCCGAAGTCGGGGGATGGGTCGGCCAACCGGCGGAGTGCCGCCCCCACCTGACCGCCGCCGATCACGACGGCGAGCATCGCGATCCCACGGTGGGTCCAAGCCGAAGCCGCGACGCTGCGGAGGCGGCGCAGGCTCACGGAGTCGCTCCTTCGAGGACGCGATCGTGCCGTGGGTCTAGACTTCGGCGGCGCGGACCGCGATCGGATCGGGGACCGGCTCGGCCGCCGGCTCGGTGACCGGAACCCCGCGCGCCTCCGTTGCGGCTCGTTTCTTGTCTGCAGCCGCCTCGCGACCCGCCGTCGCCCGGGAATAGGAATAGAGGACCTTGCGCTCGATCTCCGCGCGGACGTCTTCGCGAACCGGATGGGCGATGGTGGACCAGGTTCCGTCGGAGGATTGCTGCCGCGGCATCAACACCACCCGGGTACCGTCGTGTCGTTCGAGCAGTCGAAGGTCGTGAATCGCGACACAGCCCCAGAGCGTGACGGAGACGTAGGCGAGGACAGGTGGCCTGCGGGTCAGTTGCAGGTGCACCTCGGTCACCAGGATCGGGTTTTTCGGCTCGTGATCGTCTGCCATGCCCTCGGACTCCGGATGGATCTGGGCACGATAGCACAACAGATCCGGGCGAAAGCACCCCGTTCCGGGAGAAAGCCGGACGGATCAAGACCGGCTCGGCGCCAGCTCCGTCGTGCGTTCCCGGGGCCGGACCGGTTCGTCCAGGAGCGCGCGCACCTTGGGCAGCACCTCCTCGATCGCCTGGTGCATCGAGACGGTGAGCAGGGCACCCGAGGCGGTGCGTCGCCCTCCCCCTCCCAACCCCTCGGCCAGAGCACCGACGTCCTGAAGGCCCTTCGACCGAAACGTGACCTTGATCCCCCGCTGATCCAGCTGCCGGAACATCGCGCAGACCTCGACTCCCTTGAGCGCGAGGAGATGATCGAGGATCCCGTCTCCGTCGACGAACTCCGCTCCGGCCAGCCGGAAGAGATCCTCGGAGATCGAAAGCCAGGCCAGCCGCCCCCCACACTGCCGTTGGAGGGTGCCGAGGGCGAGCCGGAGAAGGTGCATCCGGGTCCAGGACTCGACCTCGAAGAGATGACGGCAGACGTCGCGGTGGTTGGCCCCCAGGTCGAGCAGGTGGTTCGCGACCCGCAGGGTCTCGTTCCGGGTGTTCCCCAGCCGGAAGCCCTGGGTATCAAAGAGCAGCGAGGCATAGAGCGCCTCGGCCATCGCGGGTGTGATGAGCGCATCCGCCCACTGGAAGTAGTGGTAGAGGACCTCGCCGGCGGAGGCGGCGTCCTCGTGGATGACTTCCAGGACGCCGAACGGTCCGTTCGGGTGGTGATGGTCGACGGCGACGACGTCGAGCCCGGCAGCCCGCACCCAGTCTCCGACCTTTCCGGTGTAGTCCCAGGAGGAGACGTCGAGAAAGACCACGAGGTCGAAGGCATCCGGATCGGGGGGGCCGAGCTCGTCCAGACTGAGGACGGGAAAGAGGCGGGCCAGGAAGTGGTAGCGTTCGAGGACGGGTGTTTCGTTGGCGACGACCACCTCCTTGCCGAGATGGCGGAGGTGCAGTGCGAGAGCGACTTCCGAACCGATCGAATCCGCCTCGGGATACACGTGCGACGTCAGCAGGATGCGACGTGCCGACCCGAGGAGGGCCTCGAGCCCTTCCCATGGTGCCATGCCGTTCGACCTTTCCCTTTGTCGATCGCGCGCACCGAGCCCGGTCCGTCCGTGGACCGCGAAAGCACCGGCGCGATCTGAGCGCCGTGACTTTGAACGCGGAACCGGCTACGAGTCAAGGGAATCGGCCGGCGGAGGGGAATCCGTCCTCCGGCTCACGACCCGTCCGTCGGGGAGGCTGACGGGAAGCGATTCCTCGCGCGCCCGGCGGTGCAGGTAGCCCAGCGCGACCACGCGGTCGCCGGAAGCGCGCGCCGAGGTGACCCAGCCGACCCGGTCGCCACCCGGATCCCGCAGATCCGTTCCCGGATCCACCGTCTCTCCCATCCAGGAGATCCGCTCCAACGACCAGTTGAGGCGCCCCTGGTAGTGCAGCCGCGCCAGGGTTTCCTGACCGAGATAGCACCCCTTGGTATAGGAGATGCGGTCGTCCCAGCCGGGCTCGGGCACCAGCCGGTCCCCGTCGGCATCGATCCCCATCCAGGCCCGGCCCGCCTCGATGCGGGCGCGGTCGAAGGTCTCCCATCCGATCGGGACGACGGCGTGCAGATGCGCGCGTACGGTGTCCGCGCGGTCGGCGTCGGCCACGATCACGACGTCTTCCGGCGTCAGCTCGCGGACTCGGAACCAGAGGCCGTCGGGCCCGCAGTCCGCGAGCGCCCCGCCACCGAGTCCCGGGTCGATTCCGAGAGCGAAGCCCGCTTCGCGACCACAGACGAGGACGGCGAAGGAGGGATCCGGCCGCACGCTCCATTCGACCCGCTCCATGACCCGGTGGCGTGCGAAAACGTCGAGGACGGCATCGATCGTCGGAGCGGCGGTCCGGAGACGCAGCCGCGACTCCTCCTCACGCCAGATCCAGAGCTCCGCGACGAGGTGCCCCTTCCGGTCCGCCAGCACCGCGGGTCGGGTGCTTCCGACCGCCATCCCGAGCACGTCCTGCGTCAGGAGGTTATGGAGAAAGCGCGCCGCGTCCTTTCCGGTCACGGTGATCGCGCGTTCCCAGGGCGCCTCGATCCAGGCGGCTCCGCCGGGGTCGAACGTCTCGGTCGGCGCGAACCGCAACGGCACCGTGGAGCCGAGCACCTGTGCGGTCGCGGACGGAGTGGAAGGACCGGCCGTCACGGGTCAGACGGAGAAGGACTCGCCGCAACCACAGGTGCCGGAGGCGTTCGGATTCTGGAAGACGAACCCCTTGCCGTTCAGTCCGCTCGTGTAGTCCAGAGTCGTTCCCTTGAGGAAGACCTCGCTCCGGGGATCGAGCAGGAGTCGAACACCGCCGTGCTCGATGACACGGTCCTCATCCTCGCGCTCCTCCGTGAAGCTGAGATCGTAGGAATACCCGGAGCAGCCCCCGGCCCGAACGCCGATCCGCAGGTAGGTCGTGTCGGGGGAAAGCGACTCGGCGCCCATCGCCTCCCTGGCGGCGGCCGCCGCCGCGTCGGTGATGGTGATCCCGGCAGCCAGCGTCGAATCGGTCATGAATCGTCCTCGCCTTTCTCTATCGGGATCGTGCGCGTGCCGTGCGCTCCGCCCCGTCCCGTCGTTTCGTCCCGTTCCATTATCGGCATTCGGCCCGGCTTCGTCGAGCGACGTCAAGAACGCCCGTGCTCCACCCGGAGAGCCCGCAGGCTCTCGACCAATCGAACCACCTCTTCGATGACCGTCTCGACCTCCTCGGCGGTGTTGAATCGTCCCAGACTGAAGCGGAGGGCGCTTCTGGCTTCCGTCGGGGTGCGTCCGAGAGCGAGCAGGACGTGCGAAGGTTCCAGGCTGGCCGACGCACATGCGCTGCCGCTGGAGACCGCGACCTGACGGAGCCCCAGGAGCAGAGCCTCGCCTTCCAGCCCCGGGAAGCTGAGATTCAGAATGTGCGGGGCGCGCCCGATCTCCGGCGTGTTTCGCAACACCTGGGGGATCCGTTCCAGAAGCGCCGTTTCCAAACGGTCACGGAGCGCGGCCACGCGGGCCGGCTCGGTGTCCAGCCGCTCCGCGGCGATCTCGGCGGCCCGACCGAATCCCACGACTCCGGGGACATCGAGCGTGCCCGACCGGAAGCCGCGCTCGTGCCCTCCCCCGTCCATCTGCGGCACCAACCGGACCCGCGGGTTGCGACCCCGTACGTAGAGAGCACCCACTCCTTTGGGTCCGTGGATCTTGTGGGACGAGATCGACAGCAGATCGCAGCCCAGATCTTCTACGCGCAGCGGCACCTTGCCGAAGGTCTGGGTCGCGTCGGTGTGGAACAGGACGCCCCGCCGGCGGCAGATCGCCGCGATGGCCGGCAGATCCTGGAGGACGCCGGT
>JAGQHR010000041.1 GCA_020431745.1 Candidatus Eiseniibacteriota bacterium | reverse complement strand
ATGGACGGGGTTCCCCAGATAACCGATCGCGGATTGGCGGGCCAGGAGGGTGGGGCGTTCGCTGAGCGGTTCGGCGAGGAGCCGGCGAAGCTTTTCGCGCCCCCCGCGCGTGCGCGTCGAATCGAGGAGTTCAAAGAGGCTTCGGCCCCCGGCACGCTCCTCGAAGACGTCCAGATCCGACTGGGTCTGTGCATCGACGAAGAAGCGTCGATCCTTTTCCGGGATCCAATCGATGCGGACACCTCCGGGAAAGATGATTCGGGGACGGTGCGCGTCCGGCCGCCACTGGATCACCGGTGCCCGGGCCGGGTTCCTCGGAGACCACCGAGCGAGCGGCCGCCGTGTCCATGCGGATCCTGCCATGGTCGGTCAGGGCCGTCCCTCAGCCTCTCGGGGTCAGTCTAACAGGACAGCGTCGTCCGGTTCGCAGGTACCGCACGGCGGAGAGTCGCCCGGGCCGTCGGAGCCCGTTAGGATATGCATCGGGAGGCAATCGTGCGGATCACGCGACGGGATTGGAATCTACTGCTCTTCAGCGCGGCGACGATCGTGCTCCTGGCGCTGGAGCGGCCGGTTCCGGGTGTCATCCTCTGGCTCGGCGCATTCTTCTTCGTACTCCGCGATCCGGAGCCGGCCTATCGGCGCCGTCTGGGTCTCTTGCTGGGGGTGATCCTCCTGCTTTCGTTCGCACCGATCCACACGGACACGAGCACGCCGCACTTCCTCTCGCTGGGAGCGTTTTTCCTGGTGGCGATCCTGATCCCGACGCTCGTCTTCGCCCGCACCGACCCGGGAGTCATCGACTACCGCCTCTGGCCGAGGAAATTCCGTTGGATCGACCTCGTCTACGTGGCGATCGCGATCCCGCTCGCGTATCTCGTGGTCCAGCTCTACTTCTTCCATGCGAATCCCTGGATGCCGACGCACTGGTATCTGCCGCCCGTCTACGACGACGAGAAGGTCTGGCGGCTGGTCGTCGGCCTCAACGGCGTCGGGATCTGGGACGAGCTCTTCTTCGTCAACATCGTGTTCGCGACGCTCCGCAGCCTCCACGACTATCGGCGCGCCAATCTCGCCCAGGCGGTGGTCTACACCTCGGTGCTCTACAACATGGCGTTCACGGGGATCGGGCCGATCGTCGTCTACGCCTTCGCGCTGACCCAGGGTTCGATGTACGAGCAGTCCCGCAACCTCTTCTATGTCCTGCTGGTCCACTTGATCGTGGACGCGTTCCTCCTCGAAGCGATCATCCGCTTCTACTACCCCGGGCACGGGGCCTTTCACTGGTTCTGAGCGCGGCTGCCGAAGCGAAGGCGATCGATGCCGGCGCCGACCAGGAACGCGAGGACGATGAGCACGGAGCCGTAGACGTTGACTCCCAAGAGACCGGCGTAGCTGCCTTCGCCGATGGACCAGGAGGCGGGGATGCGGTCCAGGGCATGGACGATCCCCAGGGCGACTCCCGGCCAGAAGGCGAAGTGGAAGGCGAACGGCCCGGCGCTACGAAGTCCGATCAGAAGGAAGACCGGCGCGAGCCCGAGGACCATCGTCCCGCTGACGGTCGTGGCTTTCAGGATCGTCGCGCCGGTGAACAGCGGGATCGAACCGAGGACGACCGCGGCGACCATCGCCCATCGCCCCAGTCGGATCGGTCGGCGTTCCTCCTCGGGCCCGGAAGCCGGCGAGGATGATCCTCGAGGGACGCCGCCCGGGACGCGCATCGCCGCGACGTAGCCGATCTCGCCCGTGTCGACGGCCAGGGCCTTGCCGAACGAGCTCAGCGTGGAATCGAGCGTGGATCCCGCGGAGACCATCATCAGGACCGTCATGGCGGCGAGGGTGGCGACTCCGAAGGATTGGGCGACCCGCAGTGGAGCGTCCTGTCCCACGTCCAGGCTCGAGAGCTTCGCGTAGATCCCGGTGAGGCCAAAGATCGCGATGAAGGCTGCCGCGACCAGGCCGGCGATCAAGTAGCTCCGCAGCATGACCCGAGGGCGGGTCAGGAATCCCCGATCGGTCAGTACCGGATCGTGGAATGGATAGCTGAAGGACTGGATGACCGCGACGAGCAGCAGGTCGACGCCACCCGCCAACGTCCAGTGACCACTCGTTACCAGCGGCTTCACCCCCGTGTGTGGAAGGATGAGAGCGATCACGAACACCAACAGGAAGATGCCGAGGACGAACTGCAGCACGTCGGTCAAGATCGACCCGCGCAGGCCGCCGCGCATCGTGTAGAGCAGAGTGAAGAGGGTGAAGACGGTGGCGGCCGCGAGGTAGGGCGGTGTGCCGGCGGCTCCGAAGTACGAACCGATGACGGCGGTGTTCGACCAAACCTCGTTGAGCAGACGCACCAGCACTATCAGGAGAAACGCCCAGGCGGCCGCCCGCCCATACCGGCGGGAAAGGAGCTCGGGCAGGCTCCGTGCTCCGTGGATCGTGCGCAGACGGTAGATCACGAGACCGGCGATGGGGATGGACAGGTACCAGCCCGCGTAGGCGATCGCGCCGACCGCGCCGAAGCGGAAGCCGAGGTTCGCGGCGTTCGTGATCGACTTCGCGAAGATCCACGAGATCACGATGGACGCGACGAGCGCGCCGGCCGCGACGTCCTGGCCGGCGCGGCTCCGACCTGCGAAGAACTGCTCCGCCGTTCGCACGCGGGGTGCCAAACGCCACATGGCCGCGGCGTACGCGGCCATGGAAAGCCAGAGCCAAGCTGCGGAGCTCACGGAGATGAGGTCGGTCTACTTGACTTTGAAGTCGATGGTGACGGTATCCGTCGGGTTGACCTTGATTCCCGGGATGTCCTTCAAGCGCTCCATGACCTCGGCCATGTTCTTGGGCTGTCCCATGGCCAGCACGCTGGTGAACTTATCGACGTCGCCCAGCAGCTGATCCAGGTCCAACTCGAGCAGAGTGACCGTCTTTCCGTCCTGGTACGGACTGTTCGTCGTCACGATTTCGCCGCCGGTTTCGACGCGAGCCGAGAAGCGCATCCCCTTGAAGATCGATCGCATCTGCTCGACCTCTTCGGCGGTGGGCGTGTCGGCTTCCGCGTCCGATCCCGTGGCATCGATGTTCACGTCGTCCTGGGGGATGTGGATCGAGAGATGCGCCAAGCCGCCCTTGGCCGGAGTGAAGGCAAACGTGATGGGCTCGTCCTGGCTGCTCGCGGTCGCCTCTTCGGAGGGAGACATCTCGAGGTGCACCTTGTTGATGTCGTCGAACTCGTACTTCGCGTTGATGCCTTTGAAACCGGGCTTCTCGATGAGCTCGGAGGACACGAAGCGCACGCCGTCGCCCAGCTTCGATCCCTTCTCGATGAGCTCGGCGTCGCTCATGATGCGGCCCGGCTCGGCCTTGTCGTCACCGGATCCCGCGGACATCATGGCGGCCATGTCCTCATTGACGAGCACGCTCATCTCGATCGTCCCGCTGCCGTCCGCATTGAGATGGAGAACGGCATCCGACTGGAAGCATCCCCACGAAAAGACGGAGAGCGCGAGCAGCATCGCGAGCTGGACGAGTCCCGGAATTCGAGAGCGGAACGCCGAGATCGAACGAGAGCTGGTTGAGACGAGCGACACGACAGGAATCCTCCTTCATGGGACCTGGGAACGGGGGCCGTCGAATCGGTCGAACCATCCGGACACGGGTCCGTAAAGGGATCATCGCCCCGACTCGCGGAATCGAACCGTATTCTAGCGGAATGCGTCCTATCCGGTGGAAACGACCTGTATAACGCCGGCGCCGTCCATGGTTTCGGGGGAGCGTGCGGACCGAGGCGCTCCGCCGTGTTCGAGCACTTCGCGCGAGCCGTTCGACGGACTCGTTGGGTTGACGCGGGACTCGGTGCCCCTCGGCACCGGGGGCTGGGTGGACCAGGCTCGTCGTGTCGGTAGGATCCGGCTGGCGCTGCGGCGGGCGCCAGCATGCGTGCAAATTGCTTTAAAATAAAAAGTTAGGGGCGCCCCACATGGGACCATCGGACCCATATCCCAAAGTTCCGCGACGGACCCGGGGAGTGGACCCCGCGCCGTCGACGGCGACGTCCGTCGTGTTGCTCCCCGATGGGACGCGGGTGGAGCGGGCGCCGCTCCCACCCGAGATCCAACTGGAATCCGTGTCGCTGCCTCCTGGGCTCCGGATGTCCGGACACCATCACACCGGCGCGAACTTTTGCCTCGTGGTGGATGGTGGATTCCGGGAGCGGGAGCCGGGTCGGGATCGATCGTGTGGCCCCGCAACCCTGCGCATCTCGCGGCCGGACGTCGAGCACGAGATCCGCACCGAACGACACTCCGCTCGGTGCCTCGTCACCGAGTTCGCGCCGAGCCTGTTGGAACCGTTTCGCCGGACCCTGGGGCTCGATCGGGCTCCGTCCGTGTACCTTGAATGTCCGGGTTGGGTCATGACCGAGGCCGTGGCGATGCCGTCGACCAGCGATGATCTGCTCGCGGAATGCTGGATCGTCGAGACGCTTGCCCAGGCAGCGCGGCAGGTTCGATTCGACGATGGCGGGCCTCCGCCCGGTTGGCTGCTGCGCGTCCGCGACCGGCTGGAAGGGGAGTTCTCCGATCCGATCACCCTGCACGGGCTGGCACGCGACGCCAAGGTGCATCCCTCTCATCTCGCACGGGCCTTCCGGGACCATTTCGGCCGTACCGTCGGGGAGTATCTGCGCGCTCGCCGGCTGCGGTACGCCCGGCATCGCCTCGAGGCCACGGACGATCCGATCGCCGAGATCGCCTTCGCCGCGGGTTTCGCGGATCAGGCCCATCTGACCCGAACTTTCGCGGCCCGCTGGGGCCATCCGCCGGGTCGCTACCGGGCGATGCGGAGATCCCGGGTCGCGCGTTCCTGACGCAACTCCCGTTCAAGACGGTCGGCGTGGCGATTCCTATTCTCGATCTCCTCGGCGTTTGCAGAACACGGGACAGTTCGGAGAGGGCCGGCGACGCGACGACGGCACAGGAGCGAACATGAACAGAGCATTTCCCCGACGCGCAGCGCATCCGGTAACCGGACCTGCCGATCGACCCTCGATGCGGAACCGGGTCGCGACCGTCGTCATCCTCGCCTTCCTCGTGAGCCCTTCCGCCGGGGGGGGGCCGCCGCTGTCGGAAGCGTTCAGCGCCGAACCCCGGCGCGGTGATCTCGTCTTCGCGGACGCGACAGAGGCCGGACGACTCTTCCGAGCGCTGGACTACGAGCGGGCCGCCACCATCTACGAATCCGTCGTCGAGGAGAATCCGGACGTCGGTCTCTATCGGGAGGCGCTGGCCCACTGCGACCTTGCGATGGGGCGGTACGATCGCGCCGCGGCGGGTTTCGAGCGGTGCATCGAGCTGGGGTACCGCATCACGGACTCGATGTACAACCTGGCGTGCACCCAGGCGCGTGCGGGAGATCGGGAGAAGGCCCTGGAGTGGTTGACCACGGCCTATCGCGGAGGATACATCGACGACGAGCAGGTGCGGCAGGACCGGGACCTCGACCCCCTGCGCTCGGATCCGCGCTTTCGGGAGCTCACGGGCGTTCCTGCGCCGAACGTGACCGATCGAACCGAGCGCTGGAAGGCCGATCTGCGTTACCTGCAACGTCGGCTGGAAGAGGTTCACTACGATCTCTACGCTGCGGTCTCTGCGGAGACCCTGCGACAGGGGTTCGCGGAGATCGAGCGTTCGATCCCGCAGCGCTCGGACTCGGAGCTACGCTACGACGTTCAGAAGGTGTTGGCGACGATCGGAGACGGACACACCGGCATCGTCCCGAGCCGCTTCCGTCAAATGCATCGACACGGAGCCGTCGACGCTTCCTGCCGCACCTTTCCGATCGATCCCTGGATCTTCGGAGACGAGCTGCGGATCCGCGCTGCGTCTGCGGATCTGCCCGCGCTGATCGGAGCGCGGATCCTGCAGGTGGGCGACCGCGACGTGACCGACGTGCTCGCGGCCCTGGCGACGGTGGCATCGCATGACAATCGCTGGGGTCAGCAGTGGATCGAGATGGAGTACTTACGGGATCCCGAGGCGGTGGCCGCTCTCGGATTGAGCGCGGATGCCGACCGGATGGATCTCACGGTGGAGGACGCGGACGGCCGAACGCGTCTCGTGCCGGTGGCGGCCGTTCCGTGCGATCCGGCACCGTCGCTGGTGACTGCATACGAACGCGACGGGCGGGATGCTCCCCGCTACCTCCGGGATCGCGACCGACCGATCGCCTTCGAGACGATGTCGGATCCGAACCTCGTTTGGGTGCAGTTCAACGCGGTCCTCGATGCTCCCGCCGCGCCGATCGCCCACGTCACGGAACAGATCTTCGCAGCGCGGTCCGAGGCCGAAGCGCAGTACCTGGTCGTCGACCTGCGGAACAATCACGGAGGAAGCGGACACCTCGCGCTTCCGCTGCTTCATCGGATCATCGGCTCGGACGCGATCAACCGGCGGGGACACCTCTTCGTGATCACCAGCCGGGAGACGTTCTCTGCGGCGATGGCGTTCGCCGCGATGCTCGATCGGCACACGCAGGCTCTCTTCGTGGGGGAGCCGACGGGGTCGCGACCGAACTTCGTCGGTGAGTCCAGCGTGTTCACGCTGCCGTACTCGCAGATCCCGGTGAGCTGCTCTTCCCGCTTTCACCAGAACGGCGATCCGGTGGACTTCCGCACCTGCCTCGCCCCGGACTTGCCGGCGCCGGTGACCTTCGCGGACTACCGCGAGGGCCGGGATCCGGCTTCCGAGGCGATCCTGGGGATGATCCGGGGCGAGTCCGGAAACGCTCCATGAGACGGGCGTGATTGCCTCGAACCGTCCGGGGAGGCGCCGGAATAGTCCGCAAGGTCGACGCCGAAATCGCCGATCCGATGCTTGTGGTGTGGAAAACCCCTACGGTAGTCTTTCCAGAGATGAGAGTCGCTCGCGCCATCCTTCCCGTGCTCGCCCTCTGGGCGCTCCTGATCGGCCCCGGCCTGTGTGTGACGGGGGCTTTGGAGCATTTGTGCAAGGACGAGGGGCAGGCCACGGCGACCTCCTGCGAGCACGAAGAAGATTGTGCGACCGATCCCTGTGGGGACTGGGTGCTCCGACTGGACTCGGATCCTTCGAGTCTGCAGCTCAGTCCTCCTGCCCTGGTCGTGCCCACTCCCGTGTGGCCCGAACCGTTCTCCAACGAGCGTGCCCTGCTCGTGTCGGAGGTGCCCGCCATCCCTGTCCGGAGTCTGCCCAGACCCGATTCCGACCTGCCCTTGCTGATTTGATCCACCGGTCCCGCTAGTCGAAAGAACGAGCCCCGGCGTGGACGAACCAGTCCCGACCCGGAATGCCTCGTGTGCGCGAACGCGTTTCCCACGAGAGGAAGCGCGCGTCGACGTCCGCAGCCACGATGCCGACAAGCGTGCGTGTCGTGTGCGCGGTCAACGGATAGACCGGCAAGCTGCCTGCTGCAGAGGGTGTGGTAACCATGAGAATCGATTTCCAAACCGGATGCGCCGCCGCCAAGGACGCTTCCCCGAGCCTTCGGATCGAGGAGAAGGATGTACCCCGGACCCCAATCACGAAGACGTGGCGAAGGGCGTGGAAGGCTGGAGCGCCGCCGCTGTTTGCGGCCATCCTGTTCGCGACCGCGCTTTCCGGGGTCGGTCGGGCGCAGACGAACCCGGGATCGGATGCCGCCGACCCGGCCGCGGTGCTGACCTTGCGGGATGCGCTCGCGATCTCGCTGGAGCAGAGCCCGCGGCTCGCGGCGTTTTCCTACGAGCGGCGCGCACGCGAAGCGGACGTGCTCCAGGCATCGCGCCGGCCCAATCCGGAGCTGTCCCTCGGCGTCGAGAACTTCGGAGGGAGCGGGGATGTCCAAGGGTTCGATCGCAGCGAGCTGACCCTCGCGCTTTCGCAGACCTTCGAGCTGGGCGGCAAGCGATCCGCGCGCACCGCGACCGCGCAGTCCCACCTGGATGTCATCGCATGGGAGTACGAGATCGCACGTGCGGAGGTGCTGGAACAGACGACTCGGGCCTTCGTCGATCTCCTGGCCGCCCAACAGCACCTCACGCTGGCCGACGAGCTGGTCGAGGTCGCGGAGGAAGCACTCGCCTCGATCGCCCGCCGGGTGGAGGCGGGCGCCACCTCTGCGGTCGAGCAGAGTCGCGCCCAGGTCGAGCTGGAGATCTCGCGGATCGAACGGACCAGGATCGCGCAGATGCTCGCGACCCGCCGCTGGGTGCTGGCCTCGATCTGGGGAGACGATGCGCCACGGTTCGGGGAGGCTCTGGGTGACCTGGAGTCGGTTCCCGAAGTGTCGTCTCTGGAAGACCTGCAGCATCGGGTCTCGGAGGGCCCGGCAATCGTACGCTGGTCCGCGGAACGGAAACGTCGGGAGTCGGAGCTCGCCTGGCAGCGTTCCCAAGGAACGCCGAACCTTTCGATGGGAGCCGGCGTCCGATACCTGCGGGAGTCCGAGGACACGGCGCTCATCGTCGAGTTGGGGCTCCCGCTGCCGATCTTCGATCGGAACCGGGATGCGGTTCGCGCGGCCGCGCTCCGCCTGGACCGTCTCGACGGCGAACGGAGCGCGGCGGTCGCGGAGCTGCAGTCCGAAGTCTCCGAAGCCTATGGCGCTCTCCGGACGGCAGCCGACGAAGCCGAAGCGCTGCGTTCACGGGCGATTCCTCCGGCTGAGGTCGCATTCCAGGCGGCGCGCGAAGCGAGCTTGCGGGGCGCGATGCGCTTCACCGACGTCCTGGATACCGAGCGGATGCTTTTCGAGCTCCGCGGTCGCTACTACGACGCACTGGCCGACCTGCACACGGCGCACGCCAACCTGGAACGAATCCTGGGAGCACCGATTCTGCCGCACGCTTCCGGGTCCGAGGAGGATCCCCGATGAATCACCTTCTGACCAAGACCGCTCTGCTCGCGCTGGCCGCTCTTCTGGCCGTCCCACCGGCGGATCTCCTGGTGGCTCAACAGTCCGATCGCACCGACTCGGGTGAGGGAGCCGGACATGTCGAGACCGGCGAACACGACCAGGGGGCCGAACACGGCGACCGCGAAGGCGGAAGCGACCACGACGGGCATGACCACGGAGACGAGCACGGGGATCGCGAGGGCGGGGCCGTCCACGACGAGCACCACGGCAGGGGTGAGCGCGACGACGAACACGACGGCGAAGATGAGCACGACGGCCACTCCGAACACGACCTGGTGCGGCTTCCCGAACACGAAATCGAGGAGTTCGGCATCGTCGTAGCATCCGCCGGGCCGGGTCGGGTCGAAACCACCGTCGAGCTTCCGGGAGAGGTCCAACCGAACGCGGATCGTCTCGCACATATCGTGCCGCGCTACTCCGGCATCGTGCAGGAGGTGCGGGCGAGGATCGGCGACCAGGTCCAACAGGGTCAGGTATTGGCAGTCCTCGAGAGCGACGAGAGCCTCGCGTCGTTCGAGGTGCGCACGCTCATCTCCGGCACGGTGATCGGAAAGCACATCACCCTGGGCGAGGCCGCGAGCCGCGAACGGGATGCCTTCGTGATCGCCGATCTTTCGACCGTCTGGATCGACCTCACGGTCTATCAACGCGATCTGGAGACGATTCGGCCGGGCCAGCGCGCCGACGTCTTCGTCGGACACGATCTGGTCCACGACTCGGGCACCGTCAGCTACGTCACGCCCGTCGTGGACGAACGGACGCGGACGGCGACGGCGCGGCTCGTGCTGCCCAATCCGGAACGGAAATGGCGTCCGGGGATGTTCGTGACGGCGCGGGTCGTGGTGGAAAGCGAGGACGTGCCGCTGGTGGTTCCACGCACGGCGCTCCAGACCGTGGAGGGCCGCACGGCGGTGTTCATCGAGACGCCGGATGGATTCCGTCCGCGTCCGTTGCAGCTCGGCCGGCACGGCGAGTCGCTGGTGGAAGTCGTTGCCGGGATCGAACCCGGGGAGCGTTACGTCGCCGAAGGCGGGTTCACGCTCAAGGCCGAGCTCGAGAAGGACTCGTTCGGCCACGGACACGCGCACTGAACGGAGGGACGATGCTGGAACGGATGATCGGATTCAGCCTCGAGAATCGTCTCCTCGTGACGGTGCTCGCGGTTCTGGTGATGGGGGGAGGTTACTACGCCTACACCCGGCTGCCGGTGGATGCCTTTCCCGACGTCTCGCCGAATCTGGTGCAGGTATTCACGGTGACCGAGGGACTGGCCCCGGAGGAGGTGGAGACGTTCATCACCTATCCCGTCGAGGTCGCGATGACCGGCCTCCCGGGCGTCGAGAAGGTCCGGTCGGTCTCGAACTTCGGGCTCTCGGTCGTCAACGTCTACTTCGAAGACGGGATGGACATCTACTTCGCCCGGCAGCTCGTCGGAGAGCGTCTGCAAGAGGCGCGGGAGCAGATTCCGGCCGGCTTCGGCGAGCCCGAGATGGGACCGATCTCCACCGGGATGGGGCTCGTGCTCTTCTACTATCTGGAAGACACGACCGGTCGCTATTCCCTGGAAGAGCTGCGGACGATGCAGGACTGGCTCGTCAAGTTCCACCTCCAGACCGTGCCCGGAGTCACCGAAGTGCTGGGGATCGGCGGTTTCGAGAAGCAGTTCCAGGTCGTGGTGCATCCGGAAGAGCTCCAGCGGTTCGACCTCACCTTGGGCGAGGTGATCGACCGCATCCGCGCGAACAACCTCAACGTCGGGGCCCAGTTCATCGAGAAGAACGCAGAAGAGCTGGTGGTGCGATCGGCCGGATTGGCGACCGACATGGAGGACCTGCGCTCGGTCGTCGTGAAGACGGAGGACGGCCGCCCGGTCTTCCTCCGCGACGTCGCGGATCTGCAGGTGGGAGGTGCGGTCCGCCGAGGGCTGCAAACGCGCAACGGGACGGGCGAAGTCGTCGCGGGGATGGTCGTCAAGCTGTTCGGCACCAACTCCTCCAGCGTGATTGCCCGGGTCGAAGAGCGAGTCGCCAAGATCAACGGGATCCTGCCCGCCGGTGTGCGAATCGTCCCCTACTACGAGCAGAAGAGTCTGGTCGAGGGGGCGGTGCACACGGTAACGAGCGCGCTCATCCAGGGAGTGGTGCTCGTCTCGTTGGTGCTGCTCCTGTTCATGGGTGGATTCCGGCCCGCTCTGGTCGTCGCGATTTCGATCCCCTTCTCCGTCCTCTTCGCGTTCCTGCTCATGGGCCGCGCCGGCTTGTCGGCCAATCTGATGTCCCTGGGAGGGTTGGCCATTGCGATCGGGATGATGGTCGACGGAACCATCGTGATGGTCGAGAACATCGACCGGATGCTGCGGGACGCGCCACCCGGCACGCGCAAGCTCGCAGTCATCGGCCGCGCCTGTCACGAGGTGGGACGACCGATCACGTTCGCGATCTCGATCATCATCCTCGTGTTCCTTCCGCTCTTCACGCTCCAGGGGGTCGAGGGGAAGACGTTCCGGCCGCTCGCGTATTCCGTCGCGTTCGCGATGTTGGGTTCGCTCATCTTCGCACTCACGTTCGCACCGATGCTGAGCAGCGTTCTGATGAAGGGGCGGCTGCGGGACGGCGGAGCCCGGGAGGCTTGGATCGTCCGCATCCTGCTCCGGCCCTATCGTCGCGTCGTCTCGTTCTTCGTGCGCCGCCGCGTGCTCGCCTTGGGGCTGGGGGTCGTGCTCCTCACGGCGGGCGCGGCGATCTTTCCCCGTCTCGGTTCGGAGTTCACGCCCAAGCTCAAGGAAGGCACCATCGTGGTG
>JAGQHR010000418.1 GCA_020431745.1 Candidatus Eiseniibacteriota bacterium | reverse complement strand
TGTTCGGCTTGTCTTCGCTGCCGCATCCCGAGAGCGACACGAGTGCGGCCGCCAGGGCCAAAGCAGATGCGCAGGTTCCGGAAATCGGGCTGCGCCGTTGCGTGAGCGGTCGGAGGTTCATGGTCAGATGGGCCTCGCTGGAAGTCGGGGTGGCGCGTGACGGAATGCTCACGAAGGTAGCATCCCCGTCTACCCGGACCAAGTCGGGACCGGTTCCCGGTGGAAGGCGGTGCGAGGCCGCCGGTGATGAGGGAGGAAGCACGACCATCGGGGCTCGGCCGTCAGGCGGCGGAGCGCCGCGGAGGGGTCAGGCCGACGCCACGAGCGGACTGGCGGACGAACTCCTGGGCCCGGTCCGCATCGACCGGCCGGGAGAAAAGAAAGCCCTGTCCCACGGTGCACCCGATCTCACGCAGGACCCG
Source organism: Candidatus Eiseniibacteriota bacterium (assembly GCA_020431745.1). Taxonomy (GTDB): domain Bacteria; phylum Eisenbacteria; class RBG-16-71-46; order CAIMUX01; family CAIMUX01; genus JAGQHR01. The sequence continues at coordinate 3,791 of JAGQHR010000418.1, read as the reverse complement.
CAGCTGCTCTTCGGTCTCGATGCCCTCGGCGATCGCTTCGAGCCCGAAGTGATCGGCCAGCACCAGGATGAGACGCACGATCTCCTCGCTGGTCGAGTTCTCGTCGATCGACTTGATGAACGCCCGGTCGATCTTGAGGAGGTCGATCGGATAGCGCTGGAGGCAGGCGAGCGACGAGTAACCGGTCCCGAAGTCATCGACGGAAAGCAGGCAGCCCAGGGCCCGGAGCTCATGGAGAACGTCGATCGCGACCTCCGGGTTCTCGGCGATGGCCGTCTCGGTGATCTCCATCCGGATCCACTGGGGGTCGAGATCGAACTCCACCAGAGTCCGCTTGAGCTCGGGGGCCAGGTCGGGCCGGCTCAGATGCTTGCTCGAGATGTTGAGGTGGAGGCTCAGCGGGTGCGTGGGTGGGAGCAGATTGCGCCAGGTGCGGATCGTCCGGCATCCCTCGCGCAGCACCCAGCGCTCCATCGGAACGATGAGCCCGGTCTCTTCCGCCAACGGAACGAAACGGCCCGGGGGCACGAGTCCCTGCTCGGGATGGTTCCATCGCAGGAGGGCTTCGAAGCCCTGCAGCGAGCCGGTTTCCAGATCGACGATGGGCTGATAGTGGAGGCAGAACTCGCGGCGGGCGAGCGCGCGGCGGAGATCCATCTCCAGCTGGAACGTCTCGACCGCGGCGTCGTGCATCCGCCGTTCGTAGATCGTGTAGTGCCCGGGGCCGCGGCGCGATCCTTCGTGCTGCGCCACGCCGGCGTCGCGCAGCATGTCTTCCGCTTCACGCGCCGGATGGTCGTTGCAGACGACGCCGATGCTCACCGTCGTGATGACCTCGCGGGATCCCAGGCGGAAGGCCGCCATGCCTTCCCGTTGGATCGACTGGCATACGCTCGCCGCGTGCAGCGGGCTCTGCAGCTTGTGCAGGAGGATCGCGAGCTCGCCGCCTCCGAGACGGGCGACGATGTCGTCCGGACGCAGGCATCGCCGGACCCGTTCGACGAAGGCCACCAGAAGCTGGTCCGCGTACTCCGGTCCGACGCTGTCGTTGATGAGCTTGAAGCGATCGAGGTTGAGCAGGAGCACGGCGAACTGGTGCTCCGGATCGACCTGGGCCTGCTCCAACTCCGTCTCGATCGCGCGGAGGAGGGCGGGCCGACCGGGGAGGCCGGTGAGCTCGTCGTGGATCGCATCCAGCTCGAGGCGGGCGGTCCGTCGAAGCCGTTCGATGGCGTTCGTGATCGCTCGGTCGAGGAGCGTGGGGGTCAGCTCGGTTCGGAGCAGGACGTCCTGGACCCCGCACCGCAGGGCCCGCGACGCGAGGGAATCGTCCGGCTGGTCGAGCACGATCAGGAGCGGCGTGACCGGGGCCGAGGTCTGGAGGCGGGCCAGGCGGTCGATCGTGCGCTCGTTGGGCCGATCGAGGGTCAGGACGACGGCGTCGAAGGGAGCGAGATCCAGTCCGTTCGCCACCCCCTGGAACATCCGTACGATGTCGTAGCGCCGGCCGACCTTCTCGGGAGTGCAGAGCCGTTCGAGGAAGTCCGATTCGCTGTCACCGAGATGGAGCAGTCGGTAGGTTCGCTTCGGCGTCGGCGAAGCAAGGGGCACGCCGTTGCCCGACTCGGCCTCGGATCCTGGTTCGTGTTCGTGCACGGCGTTGCAGCCCTCTGCTGAAAGAGTCCATCAATTGAACGGCCCCCTTCCGATTTTCGGAGGTCGGGCGGCGCACCTAGAGGATTGCATCCCATCCGCACCGGACCGACGGATTCTGGCCTATCGTCGCAAGACGTTGGACCACATGTATTTCCAAGAAACTGCTTTGTTCCCGTACATCGTTGCGCGAGATTCCCCACTTGCTCGCGCGGCAGGGGATCCCCGAACGTGCGGGCTCGCGGCGCCCCCGAGCAGACGCGCCGTCGTAATCCAGGGAAGGGTGAACGTGGAGCGCGAAGGCTCCGATATCTCGGGGAGCCGGTCGGCCCGCTCCCGGGACGCCCGGAGCCGAGAGGAATCATCGTGCGGATCCTGCACCTCATTTCCCAAACCGTCATCGGCGGGGCGGAGAGCTACGGGCACACGCTGGCCTGCGAGCTGGCGAAGCGTGGCCATGGGGTGCGTCTGCTCGCGAACCGGTCGAACGGCCCTTTGCTGGACCGTCCCTGCCCGTCGGATCTCGGGACCTTCGCGCTGGGCCGTAGCAATCGGCTCGACCCGGCGATTCTGCGATTCCTGGTGCGCCACCTGCATGACTTTCGTCCGCACGTGATCCACGCGCACAACTTCGGCCCCAACAGCTGGGCCCGGGCACTCGGGGTCATGCATCCGCGGCTGGCGGTGGTGTGTCATGTGCACAGCGGCCGGATGGTCTCCCGCCACCGGGCACGCCGTGTGATGCTCGACCGTGTGATGTACCGGCGGGCCGACGCGGTGATCGCACTCAACAACGAGCAGGTCACGTTTCTCGAGGATCGTCTGCTGGTGCCGGCGGAACGGATCCATCTCATGCCCAACGGGATCGACATGCGCCGGTTCAAGCCGCCCTCGGAAAACACGCGCAACCCGCGGGAGGTCGTGTGCGTCGCGAGCCTCACTCCGATCAAACACCATGAGGGTCTGCTCCAGGCCTGGGGCAAGGTGCGTCGCGAGATCCCGGACGCGAAGCTGACCCTGGTGGGCGACGGCGAGCTCCGGCGGAAGCTGGAGGAGCAGGCGCGCTCGCTGGAGATCCAGGATTCGATCGAGTTCACGGGCATCCGCTCCGACGTCGTTCCGTTCCTGGAACGGGCGGGCGTGTTCGTGCTGCCCTCGCTCCGCGAAGCCATGCCGTTGGCGCTGCTGGAGGCGATGGCGGCCGGGCTGGCCTCGGTCGCGAGCGACGTGGGCGGGATCCCCGAGATGATCGAGGACGGGTTCAACGGCCGTCTCGTCCCCGCCGGGGACACCGACGCGCTGGCCGCCCGGCTGATCGACGTCCTGCGCGATCCCGAGTGCCAGGTCAAGCTCGGGGAAGCGGCCCGGCAGACGGTGGTCCGTCGCTACAGCCTCACGGCCTCGGTCGACCAGATCGAGCGCCTCTATGCCAAGCTCGTCGAGATGCGCGCCGCCCGGGCGCCGCAAGCCGTCGCGCTCTAGCCCGCGCTTCGGGATCATCGCCCCACTGAGGGCGTGCGGTGCGATCTCGGCGGCTCCGGCGGGGCGGGACTCGACCTCCCGATCCCGGTCGGGCATCATCGGAATCCGTGGACCGTATTCTCAGAGGGATGCGATCCCGGCGCGTGGCTGTGCTGCCCGGGCCGGGAGTGCGATGCCCGTACCCGGGTGCTCGGTTGATCGATGGAGTCTTCGCACTGAATCTTGAACGGCTCGAGACGGGGTGATCGCGGATGCGGATCCTCCATGTCATCAAGATCGGCGGCCTGGCCGGCGCAGAGAAACATGTGCTGGAGCTGGTCGATGCGCTGCGGACGCAGGGCCTTGACGCGCGCATCTGCGTGCTGGCCGATCCGGCGGTTCCCATCGACGACGTCTACGAAGAGATCCGTCGCCGGGGGATCCCGTTCGAGACCTTTCCGGCGCGGAAGCGGCTCAACTGGGCGGTGCGGCGGCACCTCATCGATGAGTTCCGGCGCGTGCGTCCCGACATCGTGCACACGCACTTGATTCATGCGGACTTCTACGCCGTGCCCGCGGCTCGCCGCGCGGAGGTTCCGGCTGTCGTGTCGACGCGCCACGATCAGTTGGGGTTCCGCCGTCGTTGGAGCCTGCGGGCGCTGAACCGGTGGTTGTTG
>JAGQHR010000417.1 GCA_020431745.1 Candidatus Eiseniibacteriota bacterium | reverse complement strand
GTCCGATGCTATCCGGATCTTCGGGAATCCGGAACCGGCGTGTCGCAAATCCCCGTGGTTTCTCGCTACTGGTGCGAGTCGAAGGGCGGTGTCCTCCGACCACGGGCCAGACGCGTTGAGTGCGCGCAGATCGACGGTTTTGCGCCGAGGCAGGCAGTTTCGGGCCGCGCGGTTCCGACGCCTGACCGTCCGAAAAACCGAGACGGAACACGAGAACGAGGTGACCCATGAAAACTCGACGCGAGCGCCGGTCGGCGCGGGCTCGGTTTGCGGCGCGATGCGGATGGTTGGTCCTGGCAGCGCTGATCTGGCCTCGCGGCGCCGAGGCGGTCATCGTCGTGAACAACCAGGGTGGCGGCGATGCCACGACGATCCAGGCCGGGATCGATCTCGCGATCGCCATGTCCGATCCTCTCGTCGAGATCATCGGATCGACGGACTACACGGGTGCGGGCAACACCGGGCTGGACTTCCATGGAGTGAGCCTGACGGTCCGATCCACGACGGACCCGGCCGCGGTCATCGATTGCCAGGGAGCCACCCGTGGCTTCAGCCTCGTCAGCGGTGAGAGTACTGGGGCACGGATCGAAGGTCTCGTGATTCGAGACGCGTTGGTCGGCGTCCACTGTGACAACGGATCGGCGCCCAGCATCGTCGATTGCACCATCGAGGGCTGCGACACCGGCATCGCCGGGGACTATGGATTCTCCTCGGATCCCATCGCGGTCCATACCTGCATCCTCACCGGAAACACGGTCGGCCTGTCGATCGTCCAAGCCGACATCCAGCAGTGCGCGTTCGTCGCCAACAGCACAGGGCTCGTGACCTACGAGAGCTCCGCCGCCGTGATCCAGAGCTCCTCGTTCCGGCAGAACGTCACCGGGGTCAGCGCCAACCCCGGATCCCCGGACTTCCTGGAGTGCGAGTTCGTCGACAACGCCGGCAGCGGCATCGCCGGGGCCGCCGGCATCGTCGCGTCGCATTGCCGGATCGCGGGCAATGGAGGCTGGGGAGTCTCGCTCGCGACCAGCGCGTCGTCTTCCTTGAGCGATTGTTTCGTCGTCGGCAACGACGATGGCGGGATCCAAGTTCTGAACTTGGCTTCGGTGACGGTGACCCGATGCACCATCATGGACAACGCTGGCGCCGGGGGCGTGGTCGTCGACGGAGGCCTGGCTGGCGTCGACCAGTCGATTCTGTGGGATAACTGCCCGATCCAAGGGACCCAGACCGGAGGCGGGCCCAGTTCGATCGCGGTGACCTGCAGCGTCGTTCCCACCGGCGGTGTGACGGGCGTCGAGATCCTGCTCGCCGACAACGTGGACTCGGATCCGCTCGTCTGCAGCCCTGTTGCGTGCTCTCAGGCTCCGTCCTCGGCAGGAGACTACGGTTTGCTGACCGGCTCGCCATGTTTCCCGGCGAACAATCCTTGCGGGGTTCAGATCGGAGCGACGTTGGACGGATGCAGTCCGTCGTCGGCCCCCGATTGGGTCGGGCCAGGACGCGGCGCAATCCGGGCTACGCCCAATCCGTTCGCGCGTCGCGTGCAGTTGGCGCTGCGCGTCGAACGGTCCGGATTCCTGAACGTCGAGGTGGTCGACGTCACGGGACGGCACGTCGCGGATCTCTACTGCGGAGACGTCGACGGCTTCTCGGGGATCTGTTCCTGGTCGCCGGACGGGGCGGCCGGTCCGGGTGTCTACTTCATCCGAGCGATCGTCGACGGGGCGGCCGTGTCTTCGAGCAAAGTGATTCGCGTTCCCTGAGAACCCGCGCTTCGGCGATCCGATCCCGTCGCCTCGCGCAGCGCCTCGACAGCCGGAGCGGGCAGCGTCCCCGAGGGGGATCGCAACGCGCGGACCGCCTGGAACCGTACGGACCGATCGCTCATGCTATCTTCCCCGGCATGGAACGTCGTGGAACCTGCGCGGAGTCGAACGCATGAGGCTGGCGCGACTCGGACGCAGGCTGTCGATCAACCTTGCTCTTCTCTGCGCGACGCTCCTGGCGGTGCTGGTCCTGGCGGAGATCGCCGTTCGGGTGGCGGGATACGAGGGGGAGCAGGAACGGCTGGAGAGCGTTTTCGATCCCAAGTTCGGCACCGTGCAGAAGGACAGCTGGATCTTCGACTTCCGAGTCGACCCGTCGCAGCCGACGATCACGATCCACGATCAGACCTTCCCCACACACAACGATCCCGGCACGACCCGGATCCTCTTCGTCGGAGACTCGGGAACCGAGGGCGCCTACGTCCCGCCCGACGCGGCCTTCCCGGCCGTGTACCGCAAGCTCCTCGAATCCAGCCATCCGGAGCGCCCCGTCGAAGTGATCAATGCCGGGGTCTGGGGAATGACCACGATCGACGAGTACGTCTTCTTCCGCGATCGCTTGGCCGCGCTGCAACCCGACGTCGTGATCCTCGGTATCTTCATGGCCAACGACATCAACTTCAATCTGGGACATCAGGAACGCGAACGACGGGGAGGTCACGGGAGTTGGAGGAGCTTCCTTCGGCAGCACTCCGCGCTCGCCCACCTCGTCTATCTCCGCACGATGGCCCTCAACTCGCGTTTTCGCTTCTGGACCAGCGATTCGGACGCTTTGGGCACCCTCGTCCCCAAGGAAATGCGGCTCGTGGACTCGAACGGATTCCAGATGCTGAACTATCCCGTCGGCGAAACCGCGACCTACATGAAGCAGCCCTCCGACCTCATCGAGCACGCTTTCCGGATCCTGGACCGCGTGCTCATCGACTTTCGCGACCTGGGCGTACGTTCGAGTTTCCGGTTCGAGGTCGTGATCCTCCCCACGCCCTCCACCATCGCTGGACAGCTGACGATGCTGCACTTCATTCCCGACAGCTATGGTCCGCTGACGTACTACGGGCTTCACGTGGAGCCGGACCAGCTCGACTTCGATCTTCCGACGCAGCGCGTGCACCGCATCTGTCGCGAGCGCGGCATTCCCTGTATCGATCCAACCGAACGCATGCGTCCCCACGGACTGGCCGTCTTCCAGCCCGAGGACGAGCATCTGAGCGTGCTCGGGCACGAGCTGGTGGCAGAAGAGCTACTCGCGACCCGGCCTGAGTAGCCGAGCCGTCCGCCGGCCGACCGACCGCGCCCCCTCGGCGGCCGGTCGATACCTCGCACCACCATCAAACCGCGAGTAGCGGTCCGTTTCCCCCTTTCCGACCGCCGGCGTCGTTGACGATCGTTTCCGGGCCCATCTATAATCGCTGCGCTCCAGAGACGGAGCGGACTCTGCACTCGCACCCGAGCACTCATCCCCGGAGGCACCATGAGCTTTTCGCGTCCCCAGGTCTCGTCCCGCCACCCGAATCGAACCGTGTTCCGTGGCGTCCCGCTGACGGCCACCGCCATGATCTGCGCGTTGCTCCTCGGAAGCACGGTCGCGCGCGGCGAGGACATGACTCGCTTGTGGCTGGGTTCGTACGTGTTCGACCCGGGCGTCAGTCTGCCCTCCCTTCCCGACGGGCTCCGGCTCGATGACGCCACCGGCACGCAGCCGTGGATCGTGCAGTTCTCGCACCCGATCGATGAGCGGGACCGTACCGTTCTGGAAGCTCTGGGCGCCGAGGTCCAGGGATATCTGCCCGACTTCGCCTACCTGATCACGATCGACACCGCGCACAGGGCAACGCTCGCGGCGGTACCCGGCGTGCGCTGGGAGGGAGCGTTCCAGCCTGCCTACCGTCTGTCGCCGCAAATCGGCCGGATGGAGCTCCGCGACCCGACCCGGTCGAGCGCTGCGGCACGGACGCTCGTGGTACGCGTCTTCCGTGACCCCGTGAGCGCCGCCGATCTCTATCGCTCGCTGGGGGCGCGCGTCGTCGAGATCATCGACCATCCACAGGAACATCTGGTCGTCATCGAAGCCGCCGACGCCTTGCTCCCCGCGATCGCCCGCGAGCCACTGACCTGGTACGTGGAAGAGAAACCCGAGACGTTCCTCCTCAACAACACGACCAAGTGGGTGATCCAGTCGAACGCCTCCGGATCGACCCCGATCTGGGATCACGGTGTCACGGGACTCGGTGAGATCGTGACCCTGATGGACTCGGGAGTGGACTACAACTCCTGCTACTTCCGGGAGATCGGCAACGCTCCCCCGGGACCGGCCCATCGCAAGATCATCGACTACAGCCTCTTCGGCGGAGTTGCCTACGATGGGTGTAGCACGGGACACGGCAGCCATGTCG
>JAGQHR010000416.1 GCA_020431745.1 Candidatus Eiseniibacteriota bacterium | reverse complement strand
AGGTGGCTGCCCCCCGCATGTCGAGACCGGCCGTCGCCCAAAGCTCGTCGCCATCCTGGTCCCCGGGACGCGCGTAGCGTTGATCCGCGACCCCGAACCTCAGATGGCCCCGTTGTCCCCAGGGGAGCCGTCCGGCAGTCGTTGCGGTGCGGGTTTCGAAGTCGTCCGAGTCCCGAGCGAAGTCGTAGCGCGTGTCCCAACGTGGCCGCCAATCGTCGCGAATCGCGGCGGCCAGCTCTCGTGCCCCCGGATCGTCGGGGGGAGCGTGCGTCAGTGCTTCGAGCGCGCGATCGGCTCGCCCGTCCCAACGGTACGCGGTCGCCAGGCCGAGCCAGGCGTCCCGGCTCTCCGGATCGTCGTCGAGGATGTTCCGATACAGCCGCTCGGACCGGCGGTGATCGCCGCGCCAGTTGTGGATCTGCGCTTCTCCCAACCGCGCGTCCAACCAGCCGGGGTCTTCGGCTACCAACGCCCGGTAGCACGCGGCGGCTTCCGAGCTCCGGCCGGTCCATGCCAGCATGCGCGCCTCGCCGAGCCGGGCGTCCCGGTTCTCCGGCCGATGCACCAGCACCGCTCGGTACGTCTCGAGCGCCGCCTGCGGTTGGTCGTTCCACGAAAGTGCCAGCGCGAGCAGCAGCCGCGCGTCCATGTCGAAGGCGTGCGTGCGGACATAGGCGTGGAGCTCGTAGATGGCATCGTCGTACTGCCCCGCCCAAGTGCGTTGGGCCGCGAGCGAAACCGCCACCGACTCCTGCAGCGCGGGCTCGATCGCGATGGCTGCTTCATAGGACCGGATGGCGGTCGCGTGGTCGTCGCGCGCCGAGGCGGTGCGTGCCTCCGCGAGCAACCGGTCGGCGTCCCCTCGCTGGTCGGCGGATGTTTCGGCGGGCGGTGGCGGATCCGTCACCACCGGATCCGTCACCGCCGGATCCGCCGAGGAGGCCGGTGCGCACAGCGTCCACCCGATCCCCGCGAGCAGGAGAGCCGGTCGGATCCCCGAGCGCAGCCGGCGCCCGTGCGCGAGAACGTGAGGTTTCGTGCCCCGCTCCTTATCTGCTCCGGTTCGGTGCCGACGGTCCGTCGCCTGGGATCATCCCGATCTGCGACCCTCTGGTTGCGTCGGAGTCGGTGCCGCTCGCTTTTCCGGATTCGCTCGGGTAGGCGGAAGGCGTGAAGACGCTTCCCTCCGGCTCGATGCGATAGAGCTTCACGCCATCCCAGGTTCCGAGCAAGCGGAGTGAACGCGTCGCGTCCTCCCCGAGCAACTCGACCGGGTCGGGCAGGTACGCGCGATAGGCCGGATCCCACAGGAGGTAGTCCCCCGCCAGCCGGCGCGACATGGCCTCCGGAGACGGGCGCTCCGGCCAGATCTTGGTGGGCAGTCCGGTCGTGAAGGTCACCATTTCCCACACGTTGGTGAGGACGACGCTTTCCGCCGGCAGTCGGCGGAGATAGCGAATCTGCGGTGCGGCCTCGATTTCCTCATTGCTCCAGACCACGGTGCGCCAGTACGGAGCTGTGAGCTGCCGGCTCTCGCGCGGTGCGACCAAGTATTCCGCCGTTCCCAGGACTTGGAACACGAACAGGACCGCGAGCGCTCCCAGCGCCCAACCGGCGAGCCGCGGCGTCAGTTGTTCGATCATTCCTCGCAGGAGCGGGGCCAGCAGCAGAATCACACAAGGATAGATCGGTGCCAGGAGCCTCGTGTTGACCGGATCGAGCGAGATGGTCGAGGCGGAGGCCAGGAGCAGCGCCAGATAGATCCACAGATACTGGGTCAGCGCGGTCGCGGCGGTCAGCTGGAGCGGGTGTTGCTCGAAGGTCTCCGGTCCGAAGCCGACGGCGGACCGCCAGAGAAGCCAGAGGCCGGCCGCGGTGGCCGCGACGACGCCCGGAAAGAGGAGCCACGTGGGGAGCGCTGCCGGGAGGATCCAGTCGCGTCCCAACGTGAGCAGCGTATCCAGAAGAGCGTGACTGGCCGCGTGCTCGCCCGCCGGCGGCGACGAGCCGAACCCGCGTCCGGTCAGGACCAGATTGCGGCCGACCCAGACGGTCACCGACACCAGCGCAGGCCCGGTCACGCAGGCGATTCTGCGCAGCGTGCGCCGAGACGGTTCTCCCTCCGAACGGAGGAGGACGGTGATCGCGAGTGCGAGGACGAGCGACACCCCGAGATAGCGGGTGAGCGCGGCGAGCGCCGCCATGGTTCCCGCGAGGAGAAGCCACCGGACCCGGTGGGCCTCCGTTTCATCCCGCGCCAGGCCGCGCACGGTGCATGCGAGGGCAGAGACGCTGAGCAGAACGAAGAGCGTTTCCGACCAGGCGAAGGAAGCCAGCAGATAGGTCGGTCGCGACGCAGCCAGCCAGACCAGGCACAGCATCGACTCCGTTCCGCCCACTACGACCCGGGCCAGCCACGCGAACGGAAAGAGCAGCAGGATCACGGCCAGCACGTTGACCAAGCGGACCCAATCCATCGCGACGACGCGCTGTCCCGATTCCAGCCGTTGCGTCCCTGCTGCCAGGACGAAGGGATAGACCGGGGGCCAGGAGGACAGAGGCTGGTGTCCGCCATCCCCGACTTCGGTGACCCGGGTGGAGATCCCGGCTCCACCCGCAATCGACTGCGCGGCGCTGATGTACTGGACCGAATCCGGGGTGATGGCGATCGAGGGCGCGCTCGCGAGCCAGGCCAGCCAGCCGGAGAGGATGGCGAAGCAGGCGGCGATCGCGAGTCCCTTGAGCGTTTCCATCGATGCGAGCCCTCCCGATTCGGGCGTACCGAATGGTAGCAGAAGGCTGGGCCGCTTGCGGCTACCCCGGCCCTCGCGCATATTCGGGCGGGAGCGGAGCCGGTGGAGGCCGGCCGCGGGCGATTGCGCAGATCGATCAGGAGGTGTCTCCCACAATGTTCACGGACGGGCCGGGGGAAGCGCCGGCCACGATGAACCGCCGCGGCGTCTTCGCGTTGCGTACGGTCCGCGCCGGCGTCGGGAAACGGATGGGCTTCTGCGGGGTGGGCGGTCTCCGGGCCGGTGGGATCCTCGCGATCCTGCTCACGGGACCGCTTCTCCTCGAAGGACCGCTCCTCGCGCAGTCGGGCCGTGCCGGCACGGAGGCCGCGCCCGCCACGATGTCGGAGCCCGCTTCCCGCGCGGCAACTGCCGACTCCCTGAGGTTACGAGCCTCCGCGGATACGCTCCAGGCTGCGGGAAGCGCAGCCTCGCTCTCCGACTCGCTGCCGAATCAGGCTGCGGCGGACTCCGCCGGTACCACCTTCGTGGATCCGTTCGCCAACGACCCGTTTGCCGAGAGCTCCGAGGACGGGTTCGTCGATCCGTTCGCGGACTCCTTCGGAACGACCGCGCCCGACTGGGACAGCGTGTTCGCCGCCTACGACCGCGAACTGCCGACGCACACCTACGAACCGCTGGTGGGGGTGCGCTATGACAAGGCAGAGGGACTGCACCTGGACGGCGGACTGGAGTACGGACCCGGCAGCGGCGATGCGATTCGGATCGCCGTCCGCGGTGGCTACGACTTCGGGAGGGAGCGTCCGGTCGGTTCGGCACGCGTCCGTGTCGGGGATCTGCATCGGGGACGAAAATGGGGGCAGATCGAGGTGCACGACGGCGCGCGCGTCTTCGGGAGTCACCAGCCCTACGGGAACACTCTCTTCACCGCGATCGGAGGCTACGACGCGCAGAGCTATCTTCGCGAGCGCGGCTTCGGAGCACGAGGACACTGGCTTCCCGTTCCGACGTGGGCACTCGAGCTCGGCTTCACGCATCGGGAGCACGCGCCCCTGGGGCCTGTCGCGGATTGGCATCTCTTCGGAAGAGATCGTTGGATGGAGATCAATGAGGCCGCGGAGCGCGTGCGCCTCAATAGCGTCGTGCTCACGGTCGAACGCAGACCGCGATACTCGTCGGATGTCGTCCGGCCCGGTCTCTATCTGCAAGCGTCCGGCGAGCTGACGGGCGGAAACGGCCTGGGTGGCGATCGGGAATTCTCCCGCGCGCAGGCCAGCGCCAAGCAGCTCTGGCAGCTCCACGACGATCGGGACGAGGCCTACCTCTATGCCGACGGAGGCGTCGTCCCCGGACGTCCCCCGCGTCAAGAGTGGTTCGATCTCGGCGGGGCGGGCGGGTTGCGCGCCTTCGAACCGCGCAGCTTGGTGGGAACGAGCCGGTTCCTCGCGCGGGCGCAGTATGCCTGGCAG
>JAGQHR010000415.1 GCA_020431745.1 Candidatus Eiseniibacteriota bacterium | reverse complement strand
AGGTATCGCTCCGGCGCACGATCGACGAGGAGCGACATCTCATCGTCTCGCACGGAGACTTCCGCGATTTCTTCGCGGCGTGGGAGAGCCACGTCAAAATCTGGGACGGGCTCCCCGACGGACTTGGCTCGGTGATGATGCGACAAGCCCTCGCGGTCGGCGTGCTCCATCTCTCGAACGCGCCGCGGGATCTCTCCTTCGGGCTCACGATCCATCTGCACACACCGCCGACCAACGTCTTCGTGACCGGGCATGCCGCGGACTCCGCGGTCACCGGACGCATCTACGTCGACGGGGTCAAGCAGATGGAGTCGTCCCGCGTCTACATGCAGAGCCAGCGTCCGGAGCACGAGCCCAGCCTCTCCGTGCTGGAGGTGCACGGCTTCGACATTCTGGAGTTTCTCGAGTCCTACTACCTCAACTCCGAGCAACGGCACGCGCGGTTCTTCGAGCTGGCCGAGGAAGGGGGCTACCTCCAGGTCCTGTCCCTTCCGGGTGCCGATCCGGCGCTCTTCTCCAAGCTCGATCGGGACTCCGCAGCCGCGCTCCTCCGGCAGGACCTGACCGTTTTGGAGGAACGGACCTTCTTCTTCCAGTGCGGGTGCACACCCCAGAAAATGATGACCGCGCTCCACGACATCTTCGGCGAGCGACCGGACGAGTTGTTCCAGGGCGACGAACGCGTCGAGACGTCCTGCCCGCGTTGCGGGCGGCGTTGGTGGGTCACGCGCGAGGAGTTTTCCGACGGAACCCCCTGAGCCGAGACGGAAACCCCGTGCTATCGTCGGCCTTCGACGTCGCATTATCGATGGAGGACATCTCCGGTGATTTCCCGGCTTCCGACTCCCACGATCCTGATTCTATCGATCTGGATGGCTTTCGTGGTTTCCGGCACGTGCGTGGCAGACGCTCGCGCCCAAGAGACCTATCCCGAGCGGGCAGTCTGCCAGACCTGCACCATGAAGGGTCACGGACACGGCGAGGAGAAGGTCGCCGCGTTCTCCCGGTACGAGGGCACGTCCTACTACTTCTGCTCGCAAGGCTGCAAAGAGGAGTTCGACGCCGATCCGGTGGGCTTCCTTCCACCCGTCTTCCCGCGTCCGGCCCCTGCCGTGCAGCTCCGTTCCCTGGATGGAGCGTCCGTGTCACTCGATCAGTATCGAGGCCGAGTCGTGCTTCTCGACTTTTGGGCAACCTGGTGCAAACCGTGCGTCAAGGCCATGCCCGAGCTCGCGAAGCTCCAGGAGCGATTCGGCGGGCGCGGCTTCACCGTTCTGGGAATCTCCATCGACGAGAAGCCGGAGAAGGTTCCACCGTTCCTCGAGAAACGGCACCTTCCGTACCCAGTGCTGCTCGACACGACGGATGAACCGGCCTGGAGCTCTTTCCGCGTCAAGTCGATTCCGGCCGTGTTCCTTCTGGATCGGAAAGGAGCGGTTCAGGCGCAGTGGATCGGAGACGTCTCCACCGATGACCTCACGCAACGGATCGAGGAGTTGCTGAGCGCCCCAGGCGAAGCGAGTCGGTCCGTCGAAGTCGGCCGTTCCGTGGAAATGGACGGTTCCACCGAGACCGGCGGAACCGAGGAAGCCGATGGTTCCGGAGCAACGCCGCAGTGAAGCAGTTTCGCATCGGGTCGCTCACGCCGACGGGATCGCGAACGGTGGCCGGCAGACGTTGGGCCGGCCTGATAATCGGTCTGTTCGCCTTCTGTGGCGTTCCCGGCTGGCTCGACGCCGAGGAGCCTCCCGCCTCCGTCGATTCGGCGCCCCGACCCGTATCATCGACACCCACCTGAAGTGGCTGACCCGGCGAGGGTGCACCGCTCCGGGGGAGTGGACTCGACGCAAGGCTCATTCTCTCGATGCGATACGTCGACACCGAGCTCGATCGCCCACGGTGGCGGTCGACCGCCAACCTCCGCCTCCATCGCATGCTGCAGGCGGGAGTGGAATACAATCCGGCCGCGGGAGAGATCTCCCCGCTCGCCACGGTGTTTCTGGTGACCGAGTCGGAGAGGCGCCCGGCTGTCTTCCTGGGAACCAGCTCCGACCGGATCGGATCACCCGAAGGAACCCAGTCCTACTATCTGACCGTGGCGAAGCAACTACCTTCCCTGCCCTTCGGTGCGTACGCGAGCCTCAACTACTCGGAGTGGAGCGAGGGATTCAACGTGCCTTTCGGAGCCGACGTCTGGCTCGGTCGCGGTTTCTCGGTGCGACCGATGTTCGATGGCGACCGCTCCCACCTGATGGGCACGTGGTCCCATCCATCATTCTCGATCTCCGCTCTGTACGTGTGGTTCGAGCGGTGGGGGCTCGCGGTTTCGACCGGAATCGGATGATCGCGCCGCGGCCCGACGGCAAGTCCTTGTCCCACTCCGAGGGGGGCCGTACACTGTCGAACCGTCGTCCGAGTGGCCGGGTGCACGCTGCCGCCGCTCCCTGAATAGACAAGGCCCGGAGCGCGCCGCCAATGAATCTGAAAAGGACCGCGTACCGCCTGCTCCTACTCGTGCTCGGTGCCGTGGCGGCCATCTCCGCCTTTCAGATGGGATCTCCGTTCTTCGCCCGCCAGCTCCCGCGGGAGGCACCCAAGTTCTACGACTTCCGGCTCTGGCACGGCTCACTGGTCCGGTACGAGAAGCTCCAGACGCTGTACACCACGAATCAGAAGGGGTACTTCCTGGCTGGCAGCCGCGTCGGTTACAAGTACCCACCGACCTATGCGAGCCTGATCCGCCCGTTCATGGGCAAGCCGATCCCCGTGATCGAGCGGTACTTCCTGATCGCCAATCTGATCGCGATCCTCGCGGCCGGGGCGGGACTGATGGTGGCGCTGGGCCTGCGCGGGGACCGGCTACTCCTCGCGATTCCCGTGTTCGTGCTGTGGAGACCGACTTGGGAAACTCTTTCGGATCTGCAGATGGAGGTCCCGATCCTCCTCTGCCTGGCGATCGCTGCTCTCTTCGCGGCTCGATCCCGTGTCGGGGTCGGCGCCGCTCTCGGTGTGGCAGGTGCTTTCAAAGTGTATCCGTGGGTCTTCGCCGCTCCGTTCCTCCTCGCCCGCCGCTGGAAGCTGTTCCTCGGCCTCTGCCTCGGCGCCATCGTGACGATCGGACTCTCGGGGCTCTCGATTCCACTTCGCAACGCCTACGAGTTCTTCTTCCAGGTCATGCCGAAGCTGGGCGGGGTCTCTCTCTCCTATGAGAACGTCAGCCTCCCCGCCACGATCGGGCGGATCGTGATCTGGCTGACCGGTCGGCGCCCCTCGGCCGAGGATCTCGACGGAATGCATCTGGAGCAGGACTCGATGACGAAGTGGATCTCGTTCGGGATCGTCGCGGCGGTCCTCGGAACGATCGCTTTCTTCACATTTCGACGAACCCGAACGAGCCGTGCCGTATGGAACGCGCTTCCAGAACGGCGGCGCGTGATTCTGATGCTCTGCGCGGGAGTCCTGGGGACGCTCGCGCTCATCCCGACGTCCTGGCTCAGCTACCAATGCCTGCTGGCGATGCCGCTGCTGGTCTCCGTCGCGTGGGTGCGTCCATCCGACCGCGTGAGTGTCGTCCTGCTGCTCGGCGCGATCACCATCGGATCGGTCCTCTACAGCTATGGTGTGACGTTCGATCGGCACCCGGCGGCGTTCAGCACGTTTCGCACCGTGTTGCCCTACCTTCTGGCGAGTGTGCTCGCGCGTTCGAGCGATTCCGGCCCGGTGACTAGCCCCGCGTGAGGATCGGCAGGTACTCGTGCCAGGGTCCGACGTCCGAGCCGTAGTGTTTGGCGAGGACGCGGGAGATCTGCGCCAGGTGGCCCAGGTCGTGCACGGTCCAGGTCGCGAGGAGCTCGCGGAGAGTCACCGTGCCCAAAGCGGGATGCGTTCCGCGCCGGCCCAGGGCATCCTGGTCCAATCCCATGGCGCGCAGCGTCGTCAGATTCGCGCCGCGGAGGCCGCGGAACTCCTCGAGGAGGTCCTCCATCGACTTGCCTTCGCTGTCCCGGAACTGGGCGAAGCGGTCGAAGGGATCGAAGGGAACCGTGGTGCCGTGTTCGAGGATCCTCTTCATCCGTGAGATCCAGTCGGTCTTCTCGCCGTGAACGAGATGACCCACGATGTCGAAGGCGCTCCAGGTGTCGGGCCCCTCGTTCTGGCGGATCCATTCCTCGGGCAGCCCCGGCAGCCAGCCCTGTAGGATACGAGGGGTCCGCTCGAGCATCGCGAGCGACTTGTTCAGC
>JAGQHR010000414.1 GCA_020431745.1 Candidatus Eiseniibacteriota bacterium | reverse complement strand
CGGAATGAACCAGCTCACACCCGATCTGTCCCGAGCGCGCAGTCACTTTCCCACCGCTCCGCCCGAGGCCGCGGCCTTTCTCGCCGGGCCTGGCAGAACGGGGCCGAGCTTCGGCTTCACGGATCCGGCGCTGGAACGCATCGCGCACAAGCTCGATCGCAAAGAACGCCTCGACTTCGAGGACGGTCTCGCGATGCTCCGGACGCGCGACGTCACGGGACTGGGCGTGCTGGCCGACCGCCGGAAGACCGAGCTGTGGGGTGACCAGGTCTTCTTCGTCTTCAATCGTCAGATCAATCCGACCAACGCGTGTGTGCTCGACTGCAAGTTCTGCGACTATGCGCTTCGCCCTTCGGACCCCACCCACTACGCGATGACGATCGACGAGATCCTCGGCAAGATCACACCTGAGCTCTCCGAAGTCCACATCGTGAGCGGGCTCCACCACAAGTGGAAGTTCGACTACTACGTCGACATCATCCGGCAGATTCGGATCGCCTGCCCGAAGATCCAGATCAAGGCGTGGACGGCGGTGGAGATCGACTGGTTCGCGAAGATCTCCAAGAAGTCGATCGAGGAGGTGCTGGCGACGCTCGTCGAGGCAGGGCTCGACTCGATGCCGGGCGGCGGAGCCGAGGTCTTCAGCGAGCGGGTACGCGCCGAGCTGTTCCAGCACAAGATCGGCGCGGAGGAGTGGCTCAACGTCCATCGGATCGCGCACCGGATGGGCATCCCCACCAACTCGACCCTGCTCTACGGACACATCGAGACTCTCGAAGAACGCGTGCACCACCTGCTCGCGCTGCGCGCGTTGGAAGACGAAGCCCCCGGGTTCCTTGCCTTCATCCCGTTGGAGTTCCAGCTGGGCTACTCGAACCTGCGCACCCGGAGCGCGTCATCCGTGGACGGCCTGCGCACCGTCGCGGCGTCGCGCCTGCTCCTCGACAACATCCCGCACGTCAAAGCGTATTGGGTCATGCTGGGGGAAGATGTCGCCTCGATCGCGCTCAACTTCGGGGCCTCCGACATGGACGGAACGATCCTCGAGGAGAAGATCGCGCACGCGGCGCTCGCCGGGAGCCCGGTCGGAGTGGCTCGCGATCGATTGGTCCACCTGATCCACGAGGCGGGCAAGCTTCCGGTCGAACGGGACGCGCTGTACAACATCAAGGCTCGGTATCCCGAGGCAGCCCCGGACCCTTCCGGAGCCGGCGCGATGGCCGGGTCTGCATCCGCGGGTCGGCCCTAGCAGCGCAGGCATCGTAAGGAGCCTTCCGTGTCCGGACCTTCGCGCGTCGCGCGCATCCCGTACCTCAACAGCGTTCCGTACTACGTGAACTGGGACGACCTCGCGCCGCATTCGGAAGGGCGCTGGGCTTCGCACGCGTTGCCGCCGCGGCAGCTGGGCATGGCCATGGCCGAAGGTCAGGCAGACGCGGGGCTCCTGCCGGTCGCCGATCTCATCCGTCTGCAGGCGGACGTCACGCCCCTGTCCGCACCGGAGGGTTCGGGAGCGTCGCGTCTGGGCATCGCCTGCCGCGGGCGAGTCGACTCGGTGCTCCTCTTCGTCCGTGATGCGGAGGGAGGCGTTCCCCTCACCGGTCGCCGTCCTTCCCTGGTGCTGGGCGCCGAGGATTTGGAGTTTCTGAGCGGCGCCCACATCGCGCTCACCGAGGAGAGCAGCACCTCGGTTCGTCTGCTGCGACTCCTGCTGGAAGTTCGCCACGGCATCCGTCCCGCCGCCTACGAACGGCAGGGTCTCCGCCCGGTCGAGGATCGCTTCCGCGCCGCGCTGGTGATCGGGGACCAGGCGCTCCGTTGGAGAGTGCGTCCACCCGACGGGTTCGTCCAGGCCATGGACCTCGCCAGCGAGTGGTGCGACTGGACCGGGCTGCCCTTCGTGTTCGCGTGCTGGTCGGTCAGGCGGGACCTCGACCCCGGACGGGCGCAGTGGCTGAGCGAGTTCCTCGTTTCCTCCCTCGCGGACGCGGATCCGCGGCTCGCGGAGCTGGCCTCGGGGCTTCCCGCAGAGCTGGGAACGGCAGCCTCGCTGACCGAGTACCTCCGGAACTTCATCTATCGTCTCGGTCCCGAAGAGATCGATTCCATGAACCGATTCCAGGCGCTGCTCTCCGAGCACGGAATCCCCTGCACCGAAGACTGACCGGACACGAGGATCGGCGACGGTAGAGGCAAGTTCGGCGACGGTAGGCACGAGGCCGGGCCCCGCCGCACAGCCTGCACGCTCGCCAAGCCGCCGAATCGCCGCCGCGCCTTCGCCTAGGGTTTGACAGCGTTCGGACCTCCCGATACCCTCCTTGCGGTCCGATAACGACCCCAAGAGCTCCCGCGCTCGATGCGGCCGGCCGGAGCCGGGTGAAGGAGCCGAACGCGTCCAACGGATCGGACGCAAAGGAGACAAACCCATCATGAAGTTCACGTCCCTTCGTCTCGGCGTGGGAATCGCACTCGTGGGCCTCGCGCTCGCCGGCGGAACCGCCCGCGCACAGCTCGAAGCGAACCTGGGCGCTCTCAATGACGAAAACGCCCGCGGCTATCTGCAGCCGCTCGCGACGGCGCTGTCCGCCACCCTCAACGCGTCGGTGTTCCAGACGGGAGACATTCCGCGGAGCAAGCCGACCTTCCAGATCCAGGCCAACGTCATGGGCGTGACCTTCGACGACGCGGACCGGACGTACACGCCCACCGATCCCCCGGGCTTCGAGAGCAGCGAGTCGGTCAAGGCTCCCACGGTCATCGGAGATCCCGACGCGGTCATCCAGGAGGGTCAGGCCGGGACCCAGCTCTATCATCCGGGCGGATTCGACCTCGAGAACTTCACGATCGCCGCGCCGCAGCTCTCGGTCGGAGGGTTCATGGGGACCAAGCTCCTGGTGCGGTGGATCTCCCTCGATCTGGGAGATGCCGACCTGGGCAACCTCGAGCTCTTCGGGATCGGCGGTCAACACTCCTTGAGCCAGTACTTCCTGGAAGCTCCGGTCGACGTCGCCGCCGGCGTCATGTATCAGAGCTTCAAGATCGGCGACGGTCTGGTCGACGCGTCAACGCTCCAGTTCAACGTCACGGGCTCCAAGCGTTTCGGAGTGATCGAGCCGTACGTCGGCATCGGCTACGACACCTTCGACATGAAGGGCGAGTACACCGAGGACACGACGGGCGAAGGGATCAACGTCAAGTTCGATCGGGAAAACAACATCCACCTGACGGTGGGCGGACGCCTCAACTTCAACTACGTCATCCTGCACGGTGAGTTCAACGCCGCGGCCGAAAGCGGCGTCGCCGCCGGTCTTTCCGTCGGACTCTGAGTCGGCCAAAAAGGAGCATCGGTACTATGAAGAAGCTGCATTCCGCCGGACTCCTCACCGCCCTCTGCGCGGTCGGGCTGGCGCTTTCGGGGGCGAGCTGCCCCCTCATTCCCTCGATCGAAGAGAAGGTCATCGAGCTGGCCCTCGGTGGTTCCACGACGGTGCCGTTCGAGGCGCGCGGGATCATCAACGACAAGGGGCAGACCGAGTGTTTCGACCTGGCGGACGAGCTCGATCTGAATCAGATCCTGGAAGACGCCGACGTGGACAGCGTGACCGGCATCGCCTTGGCCGGCGTCGCCTATCGCGTCACGAAGGCCGATCCCGATCCGAATCGGACGATCTCGAACACTACGGTCACCATCTCCCGGGACGGCGGTGCCCAGGACGTGCCGTTGATCACGAACTTCAGCGACACCGCGGGGAGCGAGTACGACTTCAAGACCGCACCGCTGGACCCGCAGGGCGTCGCGCTCATCAACGAGATGTTGGACGACATCCTGATCGCCGTGCAGAACCACACCCAGGCGAACGTCGGCGGCTGCGCGACCTGGAACGGCCAGTCGTTGCCGCTGAGCGAGAACACGAACTTCGATTGGGAGATCCGGATCGATATCACGATCACCGGCAAGATCTCGATCGACCTTCCCAACTGACGATTCCGGGAACGGGTCCCCGCTCGCAGCACGTGCGGGGACCCGGTTACCCTCCTCGCTATCCGTCGTCCAGAGCCACGCCCTTCCTGGTGCGATTTGGACACTCGCCGGTCCCGGGCCCAGCCGCTACCATGGGGACCTCGGCGCGCGGTTCGGACCCTCGTCGATTCGGAGGCCCCCGGACCTCCCGAGTCGACCGATCGAGCGGAGTCCCACCGGAAGATCGGCCGAGCTCGGATGCCGCCGCTCGCCGGCACGAGC
>JAGQHR010000413.1 GCA_020431745.1 Candidatus Eiseniibacteriota bacterium | reverse complement strand
GTGTGCGCGTTGCTGGCCGGTGGGGGCTACGCGGAGCGCGTCGCGTTGCCGGCCGCGCAGCTCCTTCCGGTCCCGACGGGAATGGATCCGACGCTCGCCGCGAGCGTGCCCGAGGTGTTTGCCACCGCGTACCTCAATCTCTACCTGGAAGCCGGACTCTCCGAGGGTGAGACCGTGCTCGTGCATGCCGGTGCCAGTGGCGTGGGCACGGCCGCGATCCAAATCGCCCGGGCCTTCGGGAGCCGAGTCATTTCCACTGTGGGCAGTGCCCGCAAGGCCCAGTTCGTCCGCGAGCTCGGAGCATCCGAGGTGATCGACCGAAGCGTGGTCGACATCGACTCGGAGCTCGCCCGGTTGGCGCGGACCGACCCCGGGATCGATGTCGTCCTCGACTGTTTGGGTGGAGACGCTATGGCTCGGCTCCTGCCCCTGCTCAACATCGACGGGCGGTGGGTGATCATCTCACTGCTGGAGGGAAGTCGCATCGATCTGGATCTCCGTCCGCTGCTGAGCCGGCGTCTGCGCGTGATCGGGAGCACGCTGCGGGCACGCCCCAGCGCGGAGAAGGCGAGAATCCTGGGCCAGCTGCGGTCCCGCGTGTGGCCGCTGCTGGAGTCCGGGGAGATCGCTCCGGTCGTCCATGCGGTGTTTCCCATCGAGGAGGTCGAGGAGGCTCACGCCGTCTTGGAACGACGCGAGAACATCGG
This sequence comes from Candidatus Eiseniibacteriota bacterium, assembly GCA_020431745.1. GTDB lineage: Bacteria > Eisenbacteria > RBG-16-71-46 > CAIMUX01 > CAIMUX01 > JAGQHR01. The sequence goes on along the minus strand of JAGQHR010000413.1, from coordinate 3,537 downwards.
CAAGGTCGTCCTTCGCATCGGACCTTCCCGATCATGAAGACGATTCGCGGCCGAGGTCGCCGCCGGGAACCGAACTGCGCGAAAACGCCAACCGATCGCGCCGGCGGCGCATCTAGCAAGGTCGCGTTTTGCGGATGTCGTCCCTCGACGGCATCCTCTGGTCGACCTGGTTTCGGCGTGGTCGGCGCCCTGAATCCGATCGTAGGGAGGCTTGCACATGGCTCGGGCAGTTTGGAACGGTGTGGTCGTGGCGGAGAGCGACCGGACGGAGATCGTGGAGGGCAACCACTACTTCCCGGCGGACTCGATCAAGCGGGACTACTTCAAAGCGAGCGATACCCACACGACCTGTCCCTGGAAAGGGTTGGCCAGCTACTACACGCTCGTCGTCGACGGGAAGCGGAACGAGGATGCGGCGTGGTTCTATCCCGAACCGAAGGACGCGGCGAAGCAGATCCGGGGGCACGTGGCGTTCTGGAAGGGCGTGACCGTCGAGGCGTAGCGGCTCGCTCGTGGGTTCGGGCAGCCCTGACGTGCCTGCTGATGGCCGTGAGCGGCGTTGCGGTGAGCGCGGCGGCGGAACTCTCGTCGAGCGATCGCGGAGTCCAGGACAACGGAAACGACGGGGATGCGGTCCCGGACGTTCCCGTCGATGGTGGTCCCGGCAGCGGGGTCGTCGCGGAACCGGCGGACCGCCTCGATTTCGATGCGTTGTGGGACTACGACCACCCCGCGGAAACGGAGGCGCGATTCCGGGAGCTCCTTGCGCAGTCCGACCCGACCGAGGAGAGCTATCGTCTCCAGCTCGAGACGCAGATCGCCCGCAGTCTCGGGCTCCAGCAACTCTTTTCGGAAGCGCATGAGGTACTCGACGAGGTCGATCGCGCGGTGGCGACATCGCCGGCCGATCTGCGACTGGTCCGTGTCCGTAGCCTTCTCGAGAGAGGACGTGCCTTCAACTCCGCAGGGAGCGCGGACCAGGCGAGGGTGCCTTTCGAGCGCGCCTGGGATCTGGCGCGGGAGATCGGAGCGGACGGTTACGCCGTCGACGCGGCCCACATGATGGCCATCGTCGAGACGGGGGAGGATGCCGTGCCTTGGTTCGAACGGGGCGTCGCGCTCGCGGAAGCTTCGACCGACTCGACGGCGCGCCGCTGGTTGGGTCCGCTCTACAACAACTTGGGCTGGACCTTCCACGACGCCGGCGACTACGACCGGGCGCTCGTCGTGTTCGAGAGGTCCCTCGCGTGGCGGGAGGCCCGGAAGGACACGGTGGAGACGCGCATCGCGAAGTGGTGCGTCGGTCGCTGCCTGCGTTCGCTGGGTCGGCTCGACGAAGCGCTGAGCCTGCAACGTGCGCTTTCGCGGGAGCTCGAGGCGGCAGGAGCAGAGGACGGCTACGTCGACGAGGAGCTGGGAGAGTGCCTCCTCGCCTTGGGACGTCCGGCCGAAGCCGCGCCGCGTTTCGCACGCGCCTATGTCTTGCTGTCGCAGGACCTCTGGCTCGTTCGTGACGAGCCCGCGCGCCTGGCACGGTTGCGGGAGTTGAGCGGCGTTGCCGCCGATTCGACGAGACCGCACCTCGGCGCACCTCACTGATCTCGGGAGGCGACCGTTCGGGTCCCGAAGAAGCCGCGAGCTTCCCCTCCGCGAGAAACGATCGCAGAGGCGGAAGGGTCGGACGGGGCCATTGCAACCCTCGTTGACTACCCTTTTCAGTACAAAGTACTTTACATACTTCCTCGAAAGCTCGATGCTTCGCCCATGGTCGAACGCGAGGAGCGATCCCACCCGACCCTGGGAGCCAGGGCCGAGGCCGATCTCCGGTACATTCGGGACGCCATGTCCCGCGCGGGGTCGTTCACGTGCGTGCCCGGCTGGGGACAGGTCGGCATCGGGCTGACGGCGGTTCCTGCGGCCTGGGTCTCCTCCCGCAGCCCTGACGCGCTCCGTTCCGTCTGGGTCTGGATTGCGGACGCGGTGCTCGCGGTTGCGATCGGTGGCATCGCGATCGTCCGAAAATCGAAACGACTGCAGATCCCGGTGGCGTCCGGAACGACCCGACGTTTCCTGCAGGTCTTCCTTCCTCCGATGGGGGCGGCCGCGATTCTCACGGTCGTGCTCGTGCGCGCGGGACGCTTCGATCTCGTGCGACCCCTCTGGCTCTTGCTCTACGGGACCGGAGTCGTCACGGGCGGCGCCTTCTCGATCCGGCTGGTGCCCGTGATGGGAGCGACCTTCGTGCTTCTGGGCATCGCGGCTTTTCTCTCACCGACGTCCTGGGGCGACGTCTACATGGCGGGGGGGTTCGGACTGGTGCATATCGGGTTCGGAGTGGTCATCGCGCGGAGGCACGGTGGCTGATCGAGCGAGAAAGGCGATGTCGGCATCGGCGGACGCGCCCGACTCGGAGATCGAGCCGACGATCTCGAAGACGGCCCAGGAGCTGGACCGCGTGATTCACGAGCGCGCGCGACTCGCGATCGTCAGCGCCCTCGCGGTGGTTCCCTCCGCATCGTTCAAGGATCTCAAGACCACGCTGGGCCTTTCCGACGGAAACCTCAGCGTGCACACGAGAAAGCTCGAGGAGGCCGGTTACGTCGATTGCCACAAATCGTTCGAGGGCCGAGTGCCCCGCACGGATTATGTGCTGACCCCCGCGGGCCGAAGAGCGCTGGAAGACTATCTCGCGCACATGGAGTCCCTCATTCAGACGATGAGAGAAGCGGAATCGAGAGACACGCGCACAGCCTCCGCCCGCTCCCCGAAGAGCCCCGCGGGACCGCGATCGAAGAAGAAGCGAACCTGACGCTGCCGGCACACGCGCTCGGCGATCGCGCAGCTGTATCGGAGCGATCCGGTGAGATCTGCGTGACGCCGGCGCCGGACCCGGCCGCGTCGCGAGGACCGTGATGTCGAATTCCCCTTTGTTTTCCTGGATCCTGCTGTTCCTCTCGGCTGCGATGAGCTCGGGGTGCGGCGCCGATCCCTCCCGCACGCCGCTCGAGCAAGCGGCCGTGGTCGGAGACCCGGGCCGGATCCTCGATCTCATCCAGCGCGGGGTGGATCCCGACCGGATGGGGAGCGACGGCCTGCCGGGCACTGACGTCTCGCAGGGCCGCACCCCAATCGCGTTCGGAGCCCGCCTGTCGTTGTCCTGCAAGTGCGGCGTCGCGGCTCGCGAAGTCAACAGGGCGCCGGTTGTCTGGATCGACGAGCGCCAGCACCTGTGTTTCGGCACCCTGGTAGGTGTCGGGTATCCCGGGACAGGTCGCTTTCAGGAGTGTGGCCGACAGGCCATTGAGGGCGCCGAACCAGGCGAGGCGGCCGGCCAGGGCAGCGACCTCGGAGAGGAACTCAGGCGACCCGTCGGGGCCAAGGATTGCTCGCACCCATGCTTCCAGGGCCTGCTCGTAGGTCCCATCGATGTCGACCCAGCTCGTCCGCAGCGAGCGTTCGCGGGCAGCCTTAATGGCATAGGCAACGATGCGGTCCACGAACTGCCGGTCAGGGGGGCTGTTCTCCCACACACCGACA
>JAGQHR010000412.1 GCA_020431745.1 Candidatus Eiseniibacteriota bacterium | reverse complement strand
CTCGGCCTGGTCTCCGAGCAGAGCTTGTACAACCTGGCCGTCCGCACCATCGAGCTGGAGATCATCCCGGCTTGCCGAGCCCTGGGTGTGTCGGTGCTTCCGTGGAGCCCTCTCTATGGAGGGATGCTCGGGGGACTGGAAGCCAACGAGGGCCGACGCACGACGGAGATCGTCCAGAAGCGGATCGAGAGTCGTCGCCCGCAGTTGGAAGCCTACGAGGCGTTCTGCCGCGAGATCGGCGAGCGGCCGGCGGATGTGGCGCTCGCGTGGCTGCTGCAGGACCCGACCGTGGCTTCGCCGATCCTCGGCCCCCGCACGATGCAGCAGCTCGAGGATTCCCTGCGCGCGATCGAGGTCGACCTCTCGGACGACGCGCTGGCCAAGTTGGACGAGATCTGGCCCGGACCGGGCGGACAGGCGCCCGAAGCATACGCCTGGTAGAAAGGGTGACAGCGAGGTGAACGTCGAAGAACAACTGGAGATCCTGCTTCGCGGAACGCACTTCCCTGACGAGGGAGGCGACGAGGCGACCGGGTTCGATGCGGCCTCGCCGACCGGTTCGAGGGCCCCGCACCCCGAACGAGCGCCGGACGCGGGCGATTCGAGTGAGGTCGACGGAGATGCCGCGCCGAAGGGGCTGCGGGCACAGATGACCGCGGAGCTGCGCGAACGGCTCGCGACCGGCAAGCCACTGCGGGTCTATCTCGGTGCCGATCCGACCGCGCCCAGCCTCCACGTCGGACACTTCGTCCCCGTCCAGAAGCTCCGTGTCTTCCAGGAGCTGGGACACCAGGTGATCTTCCTGATCGGCGACTACACCGCGGTGATCGGCGATCCGACGGGGCAGGCGACCGAGCGCCGACGCTTCACGCACGATCAGGTCCGGGAGCTGGCCAAAGACTACCAGCGGCAGGCGTTTCGGATCCTCGATCCCAAGAAGACCGAAGTGCGCTACAACGGGGATTGGCTTTCCAAGCTCTCGTTCCTCGACGTGGTCGAACTCGCGACGATCTTCCCGCTCAAGTGGGTGGTGAGCAGACACGACTTCGCCGCGCGTCTGCAGAAGGGGGAATCGCTGCGGCTGCACGAGACCTTGTACTGCCTGATGCAGGGCTACGACGCGCACGCGCTGGAGTGCGACGTCCAGGTGGGTGGCTACGACCAGTACATGAACATGCTCGCGGGCCGGTGGATCCAGGAGTACTTCGGCAAGAAGCCGCACATTCCCTGGACGTTTCCACTGCTCATGGGTACGGACGGTCGCAAGATGTCGAAGTCATTCGGCAACGCGATCAACCTGCTCGACACGCCGGAGGACATGTACGGCAAGGTGATGCGCGTGGCCGACGAGCTGCTGCCGAGCTACATCGACCTCACGACGGATTTCAATCCGTCCGAAGCGGAGGCGCTGAAGGCCCGTCTACGAGAGCCGGGCGTGAATCCCATGGAGATCAAGAAGCAGGTCGCCCGGAATCTCGTCGTGCAGTATTGGGGCGAAGAGTCGGCGACCGGCGCGGCGGCGAGCTTCCAGCAGATCGTCCAGGACAAAGCGATGCCCGACGAGCTGGAGGAGCTGTCCATCTCCGCCGGCGGGGACGGTACGACCTGGCCGGATCTTCTGGCGGCCTGGAACGTCGCCAAGAGCAAGGGGGAAGCCCGGCGCCTGATGAGTCAGGGCGGGTTCTACGTCGACCAGGCGTCGGTCACGGACCCGATGGCTCCGGCCAGCGCGGCCCCCGGCACGATCATCCGACTCGGCAAGCGACGCTGGTTCAAGCTCGTCCCCTGAAGACGCCCGCGACGTGGTCCACGGAGACGCGCGCATGCCTTCGTGGCCTGCCGCGGGCGGATGCTCACCGGCGACTGGAACGCGTCACCGTGTGCTAGATTCGTGGTCGGGCACCGCCCCTCCTGCCGGGGATCGCGAACAGGAGGCCCTTTTGACCGTTCGCGCACGACAGCCCGTCCTCTGGACCCTCTGCGCACTCGCCACCTGGTCCGGTTGCTCCGACGACGCGACCACCGACCCTCGTGTCCCTTCGGGCACGCCCATCGCTTCGTTCCTCATTCGTGCGACGTCGTTCACGATCGGCGCGGAGATCACGGTCGACGCCGCAGCCAGCATCGACGAAGGCGATCCCGAGCTGCTCCGCGTGCGTTGGGATTGGGAAGACGACGGCATCTGGGATACGGAGCTCTCGAACACGAAAACCGAGAGCCATCGCTACTTCGAGCCGGGCCCGAAGACGATCCGCTTGGAAGTGCGCGATCCGGACGAGAACTCCGCCACGACGACCGAGTCGTTCACGATCGCCGACAACACACCCCCGACCGCGGCGTTCACGGTCACGCCGGGGGTGGTGGCCGCCGGTACGGTCGTCGAGGTCGATGCCTCGCCGAGCACCGACGCGGAGGACCCTTCGGTATTGGAGGTGCGGTGGGACTGGGAAGACGACGGGGCCTGGGACACCGAGTTCATGACCGGCCGAACGGCCAATCACCGGTACGACTCCCCTGGCAGCAACCCGATCCGCCTGGAAGTGCGCGATGCCGCGGGCAGCACCGCCCAGACCACCCGATCCCTCGTCGTGGTGCCCACGCGGACAGATGGACTGGTCCCGGTGCCGGCCGGCGTGTTCACCATGGGAAGCGATCCGGGCGAAGGCTTCGAGGATGAGCGTCCCGAACGTCAGCCTTCGCTGTCCGGATTCCTCATCGGCGCGTATGAGGTTTCGAACGTCCGCTATGCGGCAGCGCTCGACCGAGCCCTCGCCCGTGGCGAGATCGTGGTCGTCCCCGGGGATCTCTACGGTCGCGTGTTGGGCGAAGGCAAGGTGCAGGTCTACCTGGACATGGATGCCCGCACCGCCCCGGACGTGATTCCGTCCAACGAATGCCACGTCTCCTTCGACGGGAAGTCCTTCGGGGTGGATCCCGGATGGGAAGACTTCCCCGTCGTGGGCCTCTCCTGGTTCGGAGCCGCGGCCTTTTGCAACTGGTGGAGCGAGGACGAGGGATTCGCCCCGTGCTACGACATCCAGACGTGGGCTTGCGATTTCGAGGCCGATGGGTATCGTCTCCCCACCGAGGCGGAGTGGGAGAAAGCTGCACGCGGAGGGGACGAGCGGGACTATCCGTGGGGCGGACCGGTCGACTGCGACCATGCCGCCTACTTCCCGTGCGACCAGGTTCTGAAGTCCGTGGACGATCCGGCCTACCTCGTCGGCGCCTCCCCCTTCGGCTGCATGCACATGGCGGGCAACGTCGAGGAATGGTGCAACGACTGGTACGGAACCGACTACTACAACGTGGGATCGGTACCGGACCCGCGCGGACCTTCGACCGGTACGCAGCGAGTGACCCGAGGCGGATCGTTCGCGTCGACCGAGCCGTTCGTCCGCTGTGCGTTTCGCGGCTCGCGCTCGCCTTCGGGACGGACCCCCGACGGGATCTCGGTCTTCATCGGCTTCCGTCCGGTGCGGCAACCCTAGGTCAGCCGCTGCGGCGGCCCCAATCGAAAGGAGAACGTGTGGAAGAGGATGCCTTGCGAGAACAGCTGGTCCGCCTGCTGCGGGGAGGAGACTCCCACGGTCCCCTGGAAGCCTCGTTGCGGGAGTTCCCGGCCAAGTACGCCAACACCAAGGTGGACTCGATCCCGCACAACGCCTGGCAGCTCCTCGAGCACATGCGCATCGCCCAGTGGGATATCCTCGAGTTCAGCCGCAATCCGGGACACGTCTCGCCGCGATGGCCCGAGGGCTATTGGCCCGAGTCGAAGACGGCCTCCTCGGTGGAAGACTGGAACGAGTCGATCGATTGGTTCTGCGCGGACCTCGAGGAGATGATCACGCTGGTGAACAACCCCGCGACCGACTTCTTCGGAGAGATTCCGCACGGAGACGGTGAGACGCTGCTGCGGGAGGTGCAGGTGCTGGCGGCGCACAACTCGTACCACCTGGGCCAGATCTTCCTACTCCGGCGCGCGGTCGAGAACAAGAGCTGACGTCAGGACAGGAGCGGCGGCACGGAATGCGTCGCATGGGGCCGGCTCGCACGCGCCGACTCCGCTCCGTCGCGATCCGTTTCCTCCCACCACTCGATCCATTCGGACAGCACCAGCAGCGTCCAGAGCGCGCGTGCGCGATCGTGGCGGCGCGAAAGATGTTCGTCCAGCAGCTCCCTCGCGACCAGACGGCGAATCCCGGCCTGTTCCAAGGTGCCGCCGTCGATCCGGCGCCGCGCCCAGTCC
>JAGQHR010000411.1 GCA_020431745.1 Candidatus Eiseniibacteriota bacterium | reverse complement strand
TACTCCACGGCCGGCGCCGATTGTCTCTATGCCCCGGGAATCCGCACGCGCGCGGACATCATCGCGGTCGTGAGCGCGGTGTCTCCCAAGCCGGTGAATCTCCTCGTGCATGCGGACTTCATCACCCACCCGGAGGCGTCGGCGTTGGGGGTTCGCCGCATCAGCACCGGCGGCGCGTTGGCGCGGGCGGCCTGGACGGGTTTCCTGCGCGCGGCCCGGGAAATCCACGGCGAAGGCACGTTCGCCGAGCTCGGGGCGGCGGTGGCGTCCCGCGAGGTCACGGACGCGTTCGCGCCCTCCGGTCGTCGGAGCTAGCCCGAACGCGACGATCGGTCATGACTAGTCCGGGCTGAAACGCGTGCGCTCTCCCGCGGCCAGCGACTCGAGATAGCCGGCGCCGATCTCCAGGGTCTCCTCCAGCGTGACCGCCCGGGCGAAGGCGTGGGCTTCGCGCGTCGCCTCCGCGGAAAGGCGCCCCTCGAGATCGGCGATCCTTCGTGAGAGACCCGCCAGCAACGGGGCCGGGAACACCTCGCCGGTCGACTCCCGGGCGGCCATACTGGCGCAAAGCATCCGCAGCGCATCGTACGGGCGTTCCGCGCCCTCCGCGTGACGACTGGTGACATCGAGGAAGTGGAACACGCTCATGGGGCGGCGGACGGTGCGGAGGATCCGCAGCGACTCCTGCAGATAGGGCACCGCTTCCGCCAGCTCGTCCCTCAGGACGAGCGTGTGGACGATGAAGTTGAGGGTCGTCGTCATGAGGATCCGGTCGCCGGTCTTCCGCCGCACGGCGAGGGCTTCGACGAACGCTGCGAGCGCCCGGTCCAGCTGCCCGGTGCTCAGCAGGATGTCTCCCAGTCCCGTGAGCGCGAGCGCGGTGCCGGAGTCGTCTCCCCGCTCCCGGTAGAGCGCGAAGCTCTCTTCGTGCAGGCGACATCCCGTCTCGGGTTCGCCGTGGGCGCCGCAGAAAACGGCGAGTTTCGTCAACGCCATGCTGAGTTGGACCGGACGGTTCACCCGGCGATGGATCGCCACGTTCTCCTCGAGGCATGCCCGGGCCCGATCGTGTTCTCCCATGCGGGCCAGGGCGTCCCCGAGACCGCCGAGCGCGGTTCCCACTCCCGGGAGGAAGCCGCGGGTTCGTTGCACGGCCTCGTTCTGCTCGTGGAAGCGGACCGCTCGTGGATAGTCCGCCATGGCGGTGGCGAGGTTGCCGGCCCAGTTGAGCGCGTCGGCGCGGTGGGCGGTCGGGGCATCGCTTCCCGGTCTGTCGAGCTGCGCCTCGAGCTGCGTAAGCCCGATGGCGAAGAGGCCGCGCCGAGCCCAGCTTCGACCGAGCGAGGCCGCCAGACGGAGACCCGCGTCCGGGTCGAATCTGGGGGCGAGAGCGAGACGAAGGGCGGTTTCGAAGTTCGTCGTTTCGTCTCCCAGCAGGCCGAACCAGCGATCCTGGTCCTGGCCGTGACAGCGCTGATCCGCTTCGAAAGCCAGCCGCAGATAGTGGTGAAGGAAGCGCTGCTCGAGAATCGACCGCTCTCCGCTCTCGTCCAGTTTGCGTTCCACGAACTGACGCACGACTTCGAACACCCGATAGCGTCCCCGTTCCAGGTGCACGAGCGACTTCTTGACCAGGGCGTCCAGCAGGAGGAACACCTCGTCTTCGAGGATGCAGGCCGAGGACGGGGATTCCACGATCGCGGGTGCGCGCTCCGGGGCCGTTCGTGACTCCAGTGAGGGAACGAGGGATCCGGGTGGGACTTCGAAGCCATTCACGGACTGCGGTGCCGGCGGCCCGGGCGGCGGGAGCGTGTCGTCTTCGCTCCGGGATTCGTCGATCCGTTCGGCGGCGATCCTCTCGATCGAGACCATGGTGGCGCCGCCGCGGAACAGCGCGAGCCTGCGCAAGAGAGCCCGTTCCGCTGGATCGAGCAGCGACCAGCTCCAATCCAGGGTGGCGTTCATCGTTCGATGGCGCTCGGTCCCGCGCTCCCGTTCGGTGAGGATCGCAATGCTGCGTTCGAGCCGTGTCGCGATCTCCTGCACGTCCATCGATGCAGCCCGGGCCGCAGCCAGCTCGATCGCGAGCGGGAGGCCGTCGACCTGACGCACGATCCGCGCGATCGCCGCGAGATTCTCGGCCGTCGGGCGCAGGCTCCGTTGCGATTGCACGGCACGGTCCAGGAAGAGGCGTACGGATTCGCAGGTGGCGGCGTCCCTTTCGCCGGCTCGGACGGTGTCCGATTCGTTCGGACCGGCGGCCGGCGGGGTTTCCATCGGACCGATCAGGATCAGAGTTTCCTCCGGAAGTCCGAGAGGCTCGCGGCTGGTCAGGAGGAAGCTGACCCGCGGACACCGTTCGAGGATTTCCGTAACCCACTCTCGGACCGAGTCCTGCAGATGCTCGACGTTGTCGAGGATCAGCAGCACGGACTGGTCCCGCAGGACGCGGCGGATCGAATCGGCGGGCGACTCCTGCGGTCTCGCGCGGCATTGCAGCTCTCGCGCCAGGTTCGCGTGGAGTGCGCCCGCGTCGACGGTCGCGGTGAGGTCGACCCAGCGCAGTCCGTCCCGGTACCGGCGTGCGAAGCGTCGGGCGAGCTCGACTGCCAGGCGGGTCTTGCCCGCGCCGCCGGGTCCTCCGAGCGTGACCAGGTGCCCGGCATCGAGAGCGTCCTGCAGTGTGCTCAGCTCGCGGATGCGTCCGAGGAACCTCGTTTCGATCCTGGGAACCCCGGAAGGCAGCTCGTCGCGCCATGCGGTGGACGGGTCGTCCTCGCGCGACGGATCGGTCAACGCAATGGCGAGCGAGGATTCGAGCTGTCCCGCGGATTCGAAGCGCGCTTTCGGATCCCGTGCGATGGCCCGGTCGATCGTGCGGGTCAGGACCTCCGGGAGATCCGGGCGAAGCTCACCCAGCGGGACTCGGGGACCTTCGCGGTGGGCGGCGATCAGATCGAATACCGACGCGGCCGTGACCGGATAGCGCCCCGCCGCTCCGCGATAGAGCAGAACGCCCAGCGAGTAGAGATCGCCCGCGGGGGTCGGTGCGCTTCCTTCCAGGATCTCCGGCGCGAGGACGATGGGCGTGCCGAAGAGGGGGCCCTCGGTCGACGCCTCCGTGGCGACGGTGCGCCGGCCCGCGCCGAAGTCCATCAACGTGACGTGACCGTTGGCTTCGGAGAAGACGTTGGCCGCTTTGACGTCGCCGTGGATGAGATCCGCATCGTGGATCGCCGCCAACGCGCGACAAAGCTGGATCCCGATGCGCAGCAGGTCGGTCTGCGAGAGCGGAGCTTCCTCGTCGAGGATCTGCGAGAGTGTCCGACCTTCGAGAAGATCCGTCCACAGTCCGATCCGGCCATCGTGGGTTTCGACGCCGTGGATCGCGAGCACGTTAGGATGGCGGATGCGCGCGAGTCGGCGCGCTTCCTCCAGGTGGAGGCCGGGGTCGGACCACCGATCGGACCGGACGAGCTTTAGCGCCACGTCCCGTTGGAGCGCGGGATCATGCGCCCGAAAGACCTCGCCGAACGCCCCCTCGCCCAGGCGCTCCCGGATTTCGAGCGGCCCCCAACGAAGCGGCGGAGGAGCCGGTGCGGAATCGCTCTCGACGGTCGCGGGCACGCCCGTTTCCCCCAGATCGACGGGGCCGGCGGAAGCGCTGGCCGATGCCGATCCACCGGGCATCGAATCGGCGTTGCCGGCCGATTCGCGTCCGTGCTGCTCCGAGATCGCCTCGAGAAGCGAGAACTGGCGCAGGAGCGTGCCGAGCCCGGGGTGCGACTCCTCGAGCTCCTCCCAATCGACGGCTCTCCCGTCGGCGAGCGAACCGGCGAGGTGCTCCAAACGCGGATCTTCCGGGGGAGGCGACGGTCTCTCGGGGCCGGATTCCATGCAACGAGTCTACCATCCGGCGCCGTGCTCCGAGCTCCTCGACCTCACCCGCCGAGCGGAAGCAGGGTCAACTTCTTGACCTCGCTGATCCTCCCCGCGGTAAGACGCATCAGATAGACTCCGGATGGCGCCACTCGTCCCGAGTCCTCGCGCCCGTCCCACTCCGTCGTGTAGAACCCGGGACCCTGTGCCTCCCCGACCAGTCGGCGCACGATCCGTCCATCCGGGCGCACGATGTCCAAGGCGACGGGAGCCTCCAACCGCAGCTGGTACCGGATCGTGGTGTGACCGTGGAACGGGTTCGGATAGTTCTGGTGGAGACGCACCGCGGTCGGCAGCGAGTGCTCCGGGTCT
>JAGQHR010000410.1 GCA_020431745.1 Candidatus Eiseniibacteriota bacterium | reverse complement strand
CCTCGCGCTCCAGAGCGGGAAAGTCGATCGAGGGCGGGGACTTTTCGAACTTCATGACCTTGCTCCTGACGGATCGCTCGCGCCGGTTGTCCGGTGACCGTCCTGGTCGGGGGGCGCGAGGGTATTCGGCGGAGTATAGGCGATCCTCTCGGGGCACCCAAGGTGGGGGCTACCGCCGGATTCGGGGTGCGTGGCGGCCGAAAGTCGCCGATTGTGTCCGGGGTGCGAGCTCCGCGCCGCGATGGACCGCTCTTCCGCGATCGGTCGCTACCGACCCGAAAGCCCGTCCCCAGGATTCGGGGGGGCGTTGTAAGCGTCGGCGGGGGGGCGCGCGTCCTTGGGCTCGTATGAACGGGGAACACGGCGGCAAAGTCATGAGCGACCTGGAACGGGATCGGGAGCTGGCCGAAAGGGCGGCGGGAGGCGACCAAGTCGCCTGGAAGACGATCTACGACGAGACCTCCGACCGCCTCTTCGCTCTGCTCTGTTATCAGGTAGGCGACCGCGAACAAGCGCTCGACCTCCTGCAGGACACCTACCTGCGGGCTTTCTCCAGGCTCGACGGATACCGCGGCGAGGCTCCGCTCTCGGTCTGGCTTCGTCGGATCGCCTTTCGCAAGGCGATGGACTGGAAGCGGGGACTGCTCCAGCGCCTCAAGCGCACCGTCGAGCTCAACGAGACGACCGCAGCGGAATTCCCCGAGGTCGACCACGTACGGTTCGACCACGAGAAGGCGGCCTTCGAGGGTGCGCTCGCCGCGCTCTCACCGAATCAACGGGCCGTCCTCATCCTGCGGGAATGGGAGGCGTGGAGCTTCGAGGAGATCGCCGGGGCCTTGCGCTGCAAGGCGAGCACCGCGCGCGTCCATCACGTGAGGGCCAAGGAGAAGATGCGCCAGCTCCTGAACGACGATCCGTCCTGGGCCGCCGACGGCCTGGAAGGACAAACCGTATGAACGAGCATTTCGATCGACATCGGTCCCGCCTGACCGACCGCGAACGGGCCGAAGTCTGGAGCCGGATCCGCGATGGACGGCGCGGCGGCTCTCTGTGGACGAGCTGGAAGCTCTGGAGCCCGGTCGCGGCGGGTGCGATGGCGGCGATCATCCTCGCGTTCGTCCTCGTGGACAAGACGCCGCGCTATCAGCCGGGGCAGCTGGCGGAGCAGCAGAAGTCCGAACAGTGGATTCCGAGCACTCCGGCGGGCCGGGACTTGAACGTGTCGCCCCGGATGGAAGAGCAGGCGCGCGACGGAGTGCCGGTGGAATCGAGTGCGAGCGAGCCCGCGGCCAGTCCGGTGCATCGTGACGTCGCCGAATCGTCCCCGGCGCCGGAGGACGCCGCGGGCTCGCCGGCCCCGCCGGCTGCTTCCGACGCGATGGACGAGGCTGCGGTCGCCCCGGAGCACAGGACGATAGTCTCCCAGCTGGGGAACATGAAGGGGAACATGAATGAGCCGCTCAACCTCACCTTCGACGGCCAGCCGCCGGCACCGAACGTTCCCAGTCCGAGCGAGGAGTCAAGACGCGACGCGGGGAACAAGGATCGATCCACGGAGGCTTCCGCGCTCGCGGACAAGCCCGAGACGCGCGCTGTTGCTCCCTCCACACTCCAGGATCGCAGCGGCGGCCAACAGGTCGAAGCGAAGGTGCAGCAGGATGCGGCAACCACAAAGAGTTGGGGAACGGTCAAGTCTCTCCAGCCGGGGCAGGCGGCGCCGAAGGAGCAGCCGACCGGAGCTTCGCTCAATCGCTCTCAGTTGGTTCCGGATTCCGAAACGTTGAGGCGGCTGCCCTCCTTGGGCTATCTCGGGGGTTCCGGTGCTCACGTGGCGCCGCCGTCACCCGCGCCGAGCGCCACCGACGTGCTGGGCTTCGCGACCGGTGGAACGTCGACTCCCAACGACGAGCCGGTCGACGCGATGTTCTTCCGGGACTATGGCGCGAATCCGCTCGTCCTGGCCGACATGGACTCACTGTCCACCTTCGCGACCGACGTCGACAAAGGTGCGTACTCCATCATGCGTCGCTACGTCGAGGACGGCCACCTGCCGCCCCGTGACGCGCCGCGCGTCGAGGAGTTCGTCAACTACTTCTCTGGGGGCTATCCGGAATTCTATAATCCCGACTTCCGCATCCTGATGGACGGCGCGCCCTCGCCGTTCGGGGACGGGTTCTATCTTGTGCGGATCGGCGTGAAGGGACGGGTCATCGACGAATCGCGGCGCAAGCCGGCGCACCTGGTCTTCGTGGTCGACACCTCGGGCTCGATGCAGGCGGAGAACCGGCTCGGCCTCGTGCGGGAATCGCTGCACGTACTGCTGGGCCGGCTGCGTCCCGACGATCGGGTCGGCATCGTGGCGTACGGGAGCAATGCCTGGGTCGTCCTCGAGTCGACGACGGTCCAGGACCGGCGAATCATCGAGGATGCCATCGATTCGCTTCAACCGAGCGGCAGCACCAACGCCGAGGAAGGACTGCTCCTGGGATATCGGATGGCGCGTCGCTACTTCGATTCCGCGGCCAACAACCGGATCCTGCTCTGCTCCGACGGCGTCGCGAACGTCGGGCGGACCGGCCCCGATTCGATCCTCGAGCGGGTGAAGTCCGAGGCGGATCACGGGATCGATCTCACCACCGTCGGATTCGGGATGGGCAACTTCAACGACGTGCTCATGGAGCGGCTCGCCGATCAGGGTGACGGCGCCTACTACTACGTCGACGATCTCGCCGAAGCGCATCGCGTCTTCGAAGAAAACCTGACCGGCACGCTCCAGACGATCGCACGCGATGCCAAGCTCCAGGTGGAGTTCGATCCGAAGATCGTGCAGGCGTACCGGCTCCTCGGATTCGAGAATCGTGACATCGCCGACCCGGACTTCCGCAACGATGCGGTCGACGCGGGGGAGATCGGGGCCGGGCACGAAGTCACCGCGCTCTACGAAGTGCGTTTCCAGAAGGACGTGCAACCGGGCCGGAGTGGCCGCTTCGCGACGGTGCGGATGCGGTACGAGGTTCCGGACGTCGAGATTCCGCGGCCGACGGGCTGGGCTTTGGCGAACGCCGGTGAGAAACAGTCACAGACGCGTACCTTGATGAGTCAGGAGCCGGAACAGCGCGATCGAAGCCGGTCGGTCGATGCGGGAGGGACGGAATCGGGCGAACGAGCGTTCCGCACCGTTCCGTTGGTCCAGGAGATCGAACAGCCGCTGCGTCTCGATCAGCTGGCCACGGATGTGAGCCGAACCACGCCACGATTCCGTCTCGCGGCTGTCGTCGCCGAGCTGGCCGAGATCCTGCGTCAGAGCTACTGGGCCAAGGGGCAGACCATCGACGAAATCCTGCCCATGACGCGCGACGTGGCCCGCGAGCTCCAGGACGATCCCGACGTGGTGGAGCTCCTGCGTCTGGTCGAGAGGGCGCGGAGCTTGGAGGCGACGATGTCTCCATCCGAACGGGTGGATCGGGATCGCATCGCGGACGGGCAGCGCCCGGTGCCGCCGTACTTCCCGCCCGGTCGGGACGACGAGTAGCCGGACCGCGGTCGATCTCGCGCACCGGCGATCGAGAGCTCCAGGATGGACGCCGGCACCCGGGTTCCATTCAGGTCCGGAGGAGGGAACGGATCGGGGCGGAGATCAGTGGGCGCGGGTAGCGGAAGCGGGCGTAGTCCTCAAGAAAGGACCGCGCCCGCTTCTCGTTCCTGTGCGGCGTCCGCCGAAGCCATCTGCGGCGGGGCCGTTCGTGGGGCAGGCGGAGGTCAGCCGCCGCTCAGCGCTCCCAGGATGTGCAGCTCGTCCATTTCCTTCACGGGCAGGTCGAGGCGGTCGATGCGCTCCGCGTTCAGAAAGAAGCGGATGTGCTCCCGGATCTCACCCTGTTCGTCGACGACCCGAAACCGGACTCCGGGGAACATCGACTCCAGGTTTTCCAAGACGTCCGCCACGGTCACGCCGTCGACGGTCAGCTTCGACTTTCCGCCGGTGTATCCGTGCAGGTGCGTCGAGACGTAGACGATCATCGCGCGGTCTTCCGGGCCGTCATCTTCTTTCGGCCGGCCTTCGCCGTCCCCGCCTTCTTCCCAGTGACTTTGATCCGGAGGTCGGATGTGGCGCGAGCGGTGCTCTTCTTGGTACCCGCCCGATTCGCTCCCTTCGGCTTCGCCTGGCTCGGTTTCGCCGCCTTTCGAACACCAGAACGGGTCCCGCCGGATCCCTCACGGAGAGCGACCTCCACTGCGAGGATGCGTGGCAGGTG
>JAGQHR010000409.1 GCA_020431745.1 Candidatus Eiseniibacteriota bacterium | reverse complement strand
CCAACCACAACGCCAGAAGCCACTTGCTGACAACTTTCCTTTCCGTGTCGCGCATCGCTCTCCGATCGAGCGGTTCCGTTCGCGCCCCGTTACAGAAGCGAGTCGTCGCTGCGCACGGGTGCGACCGACCGGAAAGGAAGTCTCATGAAAGCCGCCTTCTTCACCTGCATCGTGACGACTCTGTTCGCGCTCTCTGTCAACGATGCACACGGTCAGCCGTGGTACGTCGACGCGACCGCGGGTCCTGGTGGAACGGGTACCACGCCTACCTCGGCACTCAACTCCATCCAGCTCGCGATCGACATGTCCATGAGCGGTGACACCATCTACGTCCTCCCGGGTCCCCCGTACGTCGAGTCGATCGTGGTGTCCGGCAAATCCATCGATATCCTCGGCACGGCTGGACCGGCGGCAACCACGATCGATGGCACGAGTTTGGGAGCGACCCTGGTGACTCTCGAGAACGGCGCCGACGGCCTGTTCGAGGGCTTCACCCTGACCAATAGCGCCGGTACCGCCGACGGTCAGGCGATGCGAATCAACTCGAGCAACCCGGTGGTCCGGAACTGTCACTTCATCGATAACACGACGAACATCGGCAATGGTGGAGCGATCTTCGCCGAAGCGAGTGCAGCAACGGTCATCGATTGCTGGTTCCAGGGCAACGTCGCGACGGACGGCGGAGCGTTCTACGCGGCGAACTGTCCGGCCGATCTCACCGTCGCGAACTGCGTGTTCTGGCAGAACGCGGCTCAGGGAATGTCGGACAACGATGGCGGAGCGATTCGAAACGCGAACAGCTCTCCCCGATACATCCATTGCACGATCTGCGAGAACACCGCAGGAAGCGATGGCGGCGGACTCGCGAGCGGAGGCGGCGGCGCGCCGGAGGTCATCAACTGCATCGTCTGGGGAAACTCGGATTCCAACGGCATGGGGCAGGACGCCCAGATCTACGACCAGCCCGGCCAGGTCACCTCGGTGAACTACTCCTGCGTGATGGCCTACGCCACCCTGGCCGGTACCGGCTGCATCGGCCTCGATCCGGAGTTCGTCAACTACACGGCCGGAGACTTCCACTTGCTCCCCACCTCACCGTGCATCGACGCCGGGGACCCCGTGGCTCCCGGAATCCCACCCACGGACGTCGATGGCGAGACTCGTCCGCAGGGGCTAGCACCCGACATGGGAGTCGACGAAGTCCCGGTGTTCACACGCGGCGACTGCAACGACGACGGCGGATTCGACATCGGCGACCCCGTCGCGGCGCTGAACACGCTGTTCGCTTCCGGCTCCGCACTCCCGGCATGCGTCAAGGCCTGTGACGCCAACGATGACGGCAGCTTCGACATCGGGGATCCGGTGTTCATGCTGAGCGCACTCGTCGCTTCCGGCAATCCGCCTGCGCCACCCAGCTTCCCGACCTGCGGCGTGGATCCGACCGTCGACGACCTGAGGTGCGTGGACTGTGCTGCCTGCCCGTAGCAACCGCCCTTTCGAGTTGCACTCAGAATCGCCGCGGGGGGCCCTACCCCGGACTCTCCTCCGGCGTCCACTCCATGTTCAAGAAGCGATGCGCGTTCTCGGCATCGATGACTTCGACGGTGCTGTCGGGATAGGTCGCGGACCAGAGGGGTGGGATCTTCGCTCGACGGCGACCGTACTTGAACTCGTAGGCTCGAAGGGCGCCGTCTTCCTCCTCGATGAGATCGAGCTCCTTCTGATCGTAGGTTCGCCAGAAGTAGTGTTGCGCTCTCGAGCCGGAGTAGGCGTGACGCTTGATGCGTTCGACGACCATGAGGTTCTCCCAGAGACTTCCGACGTCGTCGCGCTGGTCGAGCGGTTGGAAGGCCTGGATGAGAGCGTTGCGGAGTCCGAGATCGATGAAGTAGATCTTCCGCGACTTCGCCACTTCCTTGCGGAGATTCCGGCTGTATCCGCCCAGGCGGATGATCACGAAGGCCGACTCGAGTAGATCGAGGTAGCGCGCGATCGTCTTCGTGTCCATCTGGACCTGACGACCGATCTCACTGAGGGAGACCTCGGAGCCGATCTGGAGGGCGAGGAGCCGCAGGACGTCGGTGAGCTTGCTCCGGTTGAGATCGACCAGGGCGAAGACATCCTTCAAGACGTAGTCGCTCACGAGCTGTCGCAGGTGGGCGATCTTGTCGTCGCGATGCGGCAGCGACCACACCTCCGGGTAGGTGCCGTACAACATCGCTTGCTCGAGGATCGTCGATCGACGGCTGGCCCGTGGATCGAGCTCGGCGTAGGCCAGGGGATAGAGCATCACCCGGATCTGACGCCCCGTGAGCGGCTCACCGGTGTGCTGACTGAGATCGAGTGCCGATGAGCCGGTGGCGAGAAGCTTGACGTCCGGGTAGTGATCGTGGATCGCCTTGAGACACCGACCGACGTCGGGAAAGAGCTGGGCCTCGTCGACGAACAGGTAGTCGAGCCCCTCGACGAGGTCCGCGAGTCGCGCTCGTTCGGGCTTCAACAGCACGCGGTCGTCGAGGAAGTCTCCGTTGAGGATCTCGCCACGCCCCCCCATCCGACCGGCGAGCCAGTGGAGGAGCGTCGTCTTCCCGACCTGGCGGGGACCGTAGAGGACGACCACCTTCCCGGTCGTCAGGACGCTGAGGATCTGAGACTGGGCGATTCGAGGAAGCATGGCCGGCCCTCCGATTGGATTTCGGCGCTCGCACTCCTCGATTTATAATGAATTCGTGGAATCCGAATCCACGAATTTCTCATCCGCGGCTCCTCGGGCCAGCCGCTACTTCCCCACAAACGACGGGGAAAAAACACTTTAGGTCGGGGACCTCCGCATCCGCCCGCCGTGGCGCCAGGCCCGCACCACGACGAGCGCTCTCGGTCAGCCCAGGCCCTACGGACAGCTCAGGAACGCGTTGCATCCCAGCGTTCCGCCGGGGGTCGGGTCGGGTCCGCAGTTCGGGTGTGGCGGTGGCGGCAGGGGCGAACCGGCCACGAACAACGCGCTCAGGGCGAAGACCGCGTCGGCGATGTCCAGGGCGCCGTCGTCGTTCGCGTCGCCGGCCTGGTCGCAGGTCAATGTCCCTCCTCCGAACAGCGCGGAGAGAATCGTCACCGGATCGGCGATGTCGAAGAGGTGATCATCGTTCGCATCGCCGCGACGGAACGGGACGACCGGCGGCGGCGTGAGGCGCCACAGGCGCGCCTGTCCGGCCGGGCCACCGGTGAAGTCGTGCGCGGTGACGACGGCCACCGCCGCACCGGCGAAGTCGACCGACACGTTCTGCCAGTCCGCGTTGACCGGAATCGCCTGCGAGGACTGCGTGATCTGTCTGAGGTTCACGCCGGCGAGCAGGATCGTGAACAGCTCCGACTGGTAGTCGGGGTTGTTCCCGGTCAGATCGCTCTGCGTCATGAACACGATCAGTCCGCCCCCGCGGGCGAGGAAGGGTCGCATGTTGGCGTTCCCGAGCGGCCCCGAGTCCACCGTCTGCGTCACCTGCCAGTAGGTCCCGGTCGTCGTGTCGACGACGAAGATCTCGTTGTTCATGTCGATGTTCGTGCCGAACGGATCGGCATCGGAGCGGAACACCGCCACGGTCCCCTGCTGGTTGGTGCAGTGCTTGGGCAACGTGTAGGCGTTCTGCAGCGTGACCAGGGGCGTCGTGCCGGTGCCGTTGGGATTCGTCTTCCACACCGTGTTCATACCGAATCCCGCGTCGCTCCAGATCACGGTGGAGCCGTCGCCGCAGATGATCCCGTTGGCGCCGCCGGTCCCGGTGAAGCTGATCTGGACCATTCCCGAGCCGTCGAAGTTGCAGACGTACAGCTCGGTCCCGAGGTCCGGGTTCCCGCCCAACAGGTTGGCGCCGAAGAAGTGGAAGGCGATCTTCGAGCCGTCACTCGTGATCGAGCAGGCGTAGGCCGACCCCGCCGTGGTATTCGTGATCTGGGTGAGATTCGATCCGTCCGAGTGGCAGGTGAACACCTCGCGGTTGCCGTCCGGGTTGGTGCCGAGCGGGTTCGCGTTCGACTCGAAGACGAGCAGCAACCCGGAGTCGGACATGGCGGGACGTTCATCGCCGTTGAGCGTCGCGGCGTGCGTCGTGATGCGCGCGAGCGCGGTCCCGTCCGACTGCACGCTCCAGACGTTTCGCGACCCGAGATCGAACCGCGAGAAGACGATCTTCTGCCCCGAATTGCAGAACGATGGGTACTGGGAGTTTTGCCCCGGCCCATCCGGGACGAGCAACGCCCCGTTCCAGGT
>JAGQHR010000040.1 GCA_020431745.1 Candidatus Eiseniibacteriota bacterium | reverse complement strand
GTCAAACACGAAACTCGGCTGAACCAACCGGGCCCGATCCACGAACAGCTTAATCGCATCGTAGCGCAGGATCTTGTCCGGGGTTTCGTGGCGTAGTTGCGAGGCCGCGTCCGGAAGATCGAGAGGAGCCAAGGCGACGCAATGTTCGCCGGGGATCGAGAGCGCCGAGCGGCTCGTCGCGAGAATGCGGGTTCCCGCCGCCTGTCCCAACAATCTGCGCACCATCGCCCCGACCGGCCTGAGCAGATGCTCGCAGTTGTCGAGGATCAAGAGCAGGTTGCGGTCGGACAGGTGTGTCGCGACGAGCTCGTCCACCGATCCCCCCGCCTCTTCCTCCAAACCCAGCGCCGAGAGCAAGGCCCGGGGCAAGTGTGAGGGATCCCGGAGGGCCGCCAGCTCGACGAGCCAGACACCGTCCTCGAACTCCGAGCCGATTCCCCGGCCGACCTCCAAGGCCAGCCGGGTCTTCCCCGATCCGCCCGCACCGGTGAGGGTGACCAGCACCTGCGATCTCAGCGCATCGGCGACCTCGGCCCACTTCTCTTGGCGTCCGATGAAAGCCGATCTGATCACCGGGAGGTTGCCTGCCAACGGGCTCGAAGCTTCGCTGACGTCTTCCTCCGTCGTACTCCACCGTCGGAGCAGGCGCTCGATCTCGCTACGGACCTGGGTCACGGTTTCCGATCGATCCTGTTGCCGCGACCGGAGACAACCGGCGATCAACGACCGCAGCTCGCGCTGATCCCTGGCCGGCAGGAGGTCCCAGTCCGGTTCACCTTCCAGGGTTGCTGCGATCCGGTCGGGAAAGCTGCGCCCTGGAAACGCGGCAGAACCAGTCAGGCACTCGAAGAGCACGCAGCCCAGCGCCCAGATGTCCGTCCGATGATCGATGGGTTGTCGTCGAAGCTGCTCGGGACTCATGTAGCCGGGCGTCCCGAGGATCGCACCGGCTTCCAAGGTCCGATACTCGTTCGGATCCACCTCGAGGCGCCGGGCGATTCCAAAGTCCAGAACCTTGACGTTATCGTTCGGAACCACGTGCACGTTGTGCGGCTTCAAATCGCGGTGGACCACGCCCTGGGCATGGGCCGCTTCCAGCGCGAGCGCGATCTGGCGACATATCCCGAGCGCTCGCGCCGGCGGCAAGGCACCCTCTTCGAGCTGGTTGGAAAGCGGGATCCCCGGAACCAGCTCCATGGTCAGGAAGGTGACGTCGCCCTCTTCCTCCAGTGAGTGGAGCATTGCGATGTTCGGATGAGTCAGCGACGCCAGGAGACGAGCCTCTCGCTCGAACCGCCCCGCCGCCGCCGGATCGGCCAGGAGTCCGGGCGCCAGCAGCTTGAGCGCGATTTCCCGCCCCAGTCGCTCGTCGCGCGCAGCGAAGACGACCCCCATCCCGCCTTGACCGAGCTTGCGAACGATCTGGTAGCGCCCGATCCGCGTAGGGAGCGGACCGTCCGTCCACTGGATGGTTCCTGCCGTTTCGTCGCTCGATCGCGGCCCGTCACTCGTCTCCGGCGCGAGGTCTTCGGGTACGGGCACGGTCTCCGGGTTCGAGTGATCCGGCGGTCGTCCATCCTTGCGGCGCTCCGCACGTGACTGGCGTCCGGAGCCTGCCTTGTCTCTCGACTCAGCCATGGTCGTCCGAGCGTACTCGATCGGCCCCGGATCGCGCCGCGACTGAATGAGGAGCGGTCTCGAACCAAAACCGGCCGATCCCGCAGAGGGCCGGCCGGTCGTGGCGTGGACGAACGCGAACCGAATCAGCGCGTCACGAGGACCGTCCCCGTGATTCGACGCCCGCCGAGCGTGACCTCCGCGAAATAGACTCCGGCCGCGACGCGGCGACCGGGCTCGTCGCGCGTGTCCCAGATCGCTTCCACGCCGTCACGGCTCTCGACCAGGCCCAAGCGACGCACGAGCCGTCCACGGACGTCGCGAATCGTCAGTGGTCGAGAGGGCCCGCCGTCCATCTCCGCGCCGGTCGACCCGAGCGCCGGATTGGAGCCGAGACGGAAACGTACGCGGCTGCACGTCGGATTGGGCTCCACCGACAGAACGAGGGGGGAGGCTCGAAAATCGTCTGCATCGTCGATCCCCGTCGTTCCCACCGCTTGCACGAAGAGTCCCCCGTGCCGAGTACCGGCAAGGATGGCCTCGTGCACGGGGGAATACGCGATCGCGCTCACTTCGTGCGTGGGCAGCCCGACCTCGGTGATCCGCAAATCCGTCGTGAGCACGCCTGCGCCCTGCGTCGCGAGATAGACGTTCCCCCGACTGAAGTCGAAATCCGCACCGTTGAGCGGCTCCGGAGCCGCGAGCAGCATCGACCAGGATTCGCCGCCATCGACCGACTCGAACGCTCCGACCCCGTCCAGGGCAATGACCAGATGCTCCGCGTCTCCCGGATCCATGAAAAGCCCCACCGGCTCAGCCATGGGGAGACCTCCACTTCGTCCCGTCCAGGTCGCACCGCCGTCCGTACTCAAACTCACGATCGGGAAAGCGTCCTGGGCCGCGACGATCCGGTGTGGGTCTGCCGGATCCAGGACTGCGGCCACCGCCGAGACGACCGCCGAGACTTCGGAATATGACGCATGTCCATCGTCGCTCCGATAGCAGCGCGATTCGGACCAGACGTAGACCGTTTCGCCATCTCCGTGGTTGGACACGACGAGGGTGAGCGGCGCATCGTAGGGAAGTCCGGACGGAAGGACACCCGGCTCATGGGACCAGGTGAGACCACCGTCCGTGCTGCGTCTTGCGAGCTGCTCGATGACGTCCGAGATTCCGGCATTCCCCGCCTCGTGCAACAACCCCGGAACGCTGGAGCTGGCCTCCAGGCGTGGCTCCGTCGTCCAGAAACCTTGCTCGACCTTCTCCCAAAGGTCTCGCGGCGCCGCGGTGCGAAGGAGGTCCCACGGTCCGCGGGCATAGGCGGCTCCCTGATGATCGGTGAGGACGCGCTCCACCTCGTAGTTGCGTAGACCGTTCGTCTCCACCGACCAAATGCCGGACCGACGCCTCAAGAAGCCATCGGCCAGGTGGGTCTGCGTGAGGTAGAGACTTGCCGGAGAGGTCGGATCGATCAGCAACGCGGTGGGTGCGCCACCGCAGCCGGTGTCGGGGAGGTTGCCCGGCAAATAGATCGACGACCAGCTCGTGCCCTGGTCGAGGCTCTGCCAGACGGCCGAACCCGAAGCGACGACGCCGCAGGAGACTTGACCCGAAACATAGATCACGTGTGGAGATGTGGGATCGGCGACCACGTCGTGGACACCGAGCGCTTCCGGCGGCAACGAGACGGCAGCGAAGCCCCATCCACCGTCGGCGCTACGGAACAGGGCGTCACTGGCGGCGGCGTACACGAGCGTCGGATCGGCGGAGCTCCAGGCCAGATCGACGATCCTGTTTCCGGCCGCTCCACCGGGATTCCAGGAAAGTCCACCGTCGGTGC
Source organism: Candidatus Eiseniibacteriota bacterium (assembly GCA_020431745.1). Taxonomy (GTDB): domain Bacteria; phylum Eisenbacteria; class RBG-16-71-46; order CAIMUX01; family CAIMUX01; genus JAGQHR01. The sequence goes on along the minus strand of JAGQHR010000040.1, from coordinate 8,394 downwards.
TGCGAGCGACTCCATCGTCGGTACCCACGATGATGTCGTCCGGGTCAGCGGGAGACTGCGCCAGAGACCAAACAGCCGATCCTCCGAGCCCCACCGATGAGAGGGACCAGCTCCCGCCTCCATCCGTGGTTCGATAGATTCCAGGAGACGAACCGAGGCGGACAACGGCCAAGGCGGTCTCCGGATCGCCGGCCCGGACCAGAATGTCGGAGATCAATGCACCCTCGATGCCCTGGCTGACCTCGGCCCATGAGACACCGCCGTTGTGTGTTGTGAAGATGCGGGCGGCTCCCCCTGACGGACCATCGAGACCGGCATAGGCCCTGTCCTCGTCGATGTCGGCAACCGCGAGAGCCCGTATCCGCGGATCCAAGGGCAGTCGGCCCGAAGCGTTCAGCCAGCTCTCTCCTCGATCCTCCGTGCGATAGATCCCCAATCCGTCGAGCGCCACGTAGACGCGGCCCGGTGCGCTCGGGGCAGTCGCCGCGGCTAGGACATGAGCCGAGTCGAAGGGAACCTGTGCCGAGATCCAGTCAGCCGCGTGCGGCTCGCTTACCCACGCGAGACAAAGGGCCAAGCCGAGAAGACCTGACGCTCGCGATCCACCGGATCCCGTCGCCAGACGCGGGCCGCTCCCCGCGTCACGCCTGCTGCGGTCGTCGCGGGTCGTTCCGTCGTGTCGAGAAGAAGTGCCGTCCGACTCCACGTGGCCCACTCTGTGCTCGGAGTACATGTTGCCTCCCTACGTCATTCCAAGATTTCGGTCTCGGGGACACCCTGCGCCGATCCAGCTCGGGAACGCGCTTCTTCCTGGAGTACGTATTCGCGAGGAGATTTGCGCAGCGGGAGTCGGCTCGCCGCCGCGTGAAGCAGGTCGACTGGAAAGAGGACGCCCCACGGTGACACCCGATCGGGCGGCAAGCTCGAGGTACGAGACCATTGCGCGTCGAGCGACCTCAAAGGTAGGCTCGGCGGGAGGCTCCTCCACCAAACTCTGACCAGAGCGGTTCGCCGCTCGCATCGAACGCCGCACGCTGCCGTCTTGCCTCCGGATTCGGCTTGCGTAGCCAGGAGTTGCTCATGAGAAGTACCTCACATCCGAATCCCGCTCGAACCTTCACGATCACGGCACTGGCGTGTCTCATCGCGATTTCGGCGTCCGCACCACGACCGGCCCAGGGCGGCGTCAACGAAGGGGGCGTCCTTCTCGTGACGACCGATCCGACCCTGGAGTTCAGTGCCGGAACCACCTACTGCGACGCGTTCACTCTCTCCCGATGCGAAGATGGGATCACCAATCTCCCGGCTCCTGACGTCGCGAGAGTCTGGTGGGTTTCCCTGGCCTTTCCCGTGACGAGCAACCCGCGCGTAAAAGGAACGAATTTCGGAGTCCAATACGATGCGGATCACCTCGCCCTCTTCGACTATCGGGCCTGTGGTGACTTCGAGATTCCCTACGAGGGATGGCCCGCATCAGGCACGGGCACGGCCGTGACGTGGACGACGACGCAAGCCGCGACGCTGGTTCCCGTGTACTGGTTCGCGGGCTACGCCGACGCGTCCACCTCGTTCGATATGGGTGTTCATCCGACTCAAGGTGGCGTCATCGCGGATGACAGCGTTCCGGCGCAGGTCGACCCCATCGCCGCCTTCGGATCGCTCGGGTTCGGAACCGATCCGGGCTCTCTCCCCTGTCCGACCGGGGAACCGACCGGCTCGTGCTGTCTGGACCCCTGCGAGTGCATCCTCACGATCGAGACCGACTGTTTGGATCAAGGTGGAATCTGGCAGGCGGGCGGCGACTGCTCCCTCGACGTCTGCGGATGCCCGCCCTCCGCCTGCTGCTTCGGAGACGGGACCTGCATCGTCACGACCGAAGCGGATTGCCAAAGTGAGGGTGGCGAATACCTGCCCGGCGTCGCGTGCGACCCCGATCCCTGTCCCATCGTGACCGGAGCATGCTGTCTGCCGGATGGAACCTGTGAGGAGCTCACGAGTGCCGACTGCACGGCGCGGGACGGATTCTGGGCCGGCGCGGAAACAGCCTGCGAGTCCACGGAGTGCCAAGAGCCCTGTGATCCGATTCCTTCCCGACGCTGGAGTACGGAGAGCACGGGTATGGGCCCCAATGCGGGTGGTATGTTGATCCTCCACCACAATCCGGACATCGAATACTCCTTCGGCGAGACGAACTACTGCGGGCAGTCCGACTTGGACCACTGCCGCGAGGCGCAGCCCCGATCCGATAGCGACGAATCGCTGCTCTTCGTGCTGGCGGCGTTTCCGGAGTCGGCATCCCCGCGGATGACCGGGGTCGGATTCGGCATCGAGTACTCCAGCTGCGTTGCCGTCCTGCAAACGCAGTACTGCGGAGACCTCGTCGCACCCGAGACGAATTGGCCGGAATCCGGCTCCGGAACGCTCACGTTCTGGAACCAGGCGCAGACCGGATTCCTCACCGAGGTCTACACGATCGCGACCTACATCGAACCCGGCTATTCCGGCCAACTCGCGCTCGTTCCCCATCCACGATCCGGTGCCCGGTACTTCCTCGATGATGCGTTGCCGGCCCACACAGACCCGATTGCAGACTACGGGATCATGGGGTTGCGGACCGACGGCTATGCACCGTGTCCGGATCCTTCGATCTCCGGCGCCTGCTGTTTCGAAGACGGTGCCTGCGTCGAGCTGGAAGAGTCGGAGTGTGTTGCGGAGGGCGGCGCCTGGCAGGGTCCGGTCCCGTGCGAACCGAATCCATGCTCGCCGGTTCCAACGCTCGACAAATCGTGGGGAGCGATCAAGAAACTCTTCCGCGAGTAAGGCCCACCGAAGCTAGGCCACGGCCGCGAGCGCCGGTACCGACCTTCCGGCGCTCGCACCGCGGTCAGCGATAGGTTCGTTTGACGCCGCCCCAAGTCGTCTCGATCGAAGGGACCGGGACGCAGGGATCCGGATCGCAATCCGTGCCGTCGCCTTGATACTCGCCGTCACAGTCCGTGGCGGTCGTCACGACACACCCGCCCGCGGTACAGCACGCACCCGTCTCGGCAACGCAGGTCATCGGGGTGCAGACGCTGCCCGGGCCCTGCGGCTCACCCCCTTGGGCGATGCAATCCTCCGCGATCAGAAACTGGCAAAGCCCGCCGGGAAGGCAGCACGCTTCCGGCTCGCCCTCGTAGATGCAGTGCGGGATGTCGAGGCCGAATCCGAAGCGGCCGTAGTATGCGATGGGATCGAAGATCGGCGGATCATCCCCCGTCATGAAGTACCCGTCCTCGGTCGGATGGGGGATCAGATCCATCGAGTAGCCGTCCGCGTAGGCGAAGGCCGCAAACCAGTAGACCTCGACCGAAGCACCGCCTTGTTCGACGTCCCAATGGACGACGGTCCCCGTTCCCGGTGCCGGCCAATCGCCCTGCGGGGTCTCGGCGTCTCCGCAGGAGCGGAAGTCGACGATCCGAACCGCGGCATCGTCGTAGTCGATCCCGAAGGAAACACCGGCCAGCCTGGTGTTCCCGAAGAACTGGGCGAGACAATGGATGACCGCCGGCTGGCTCGCGCTCGTTCCGTCGGCCCGCGTGACCGCGTTTCGGCAATCGTTCGTCGTGGCGGTCCCGCAGTAGTCGGTTCCCTCCGTGTAGACGACATCCCCGGCCAGTGCGAGATAGAGGAGCCCGCCGGCGTTGGGGCCGGCGGAGGCGGAAGAGGCGATCAGGGCCAACAACAATGCGACAATCGAAGTCTTCATGTGCGGACCTCCCGAGGGTGCAGCCAGCGGACGCAGCAGTGGCGACTGTTCGGCATGGTGCGACTGCGCGACCTCGATGATAGGACAGCAGCTGTCCTCAGCAAACGCGAGAGTCCTGGGCCGAATTCGAGCCGGCCGCTGCGAACGCGAGAACCCTCCGACGGGTCGTCCCCGCGGAGGGTTCTCGCGTGTGCGGTTGTCGTGCGGCGAGCTCGCCGCGATACGTCACAGGGCCGGGAGCTCGTCCTCGTCTTCTTCCCATTCCGCGTCGGCGCCCGGAGGCAGCGCCGCAATCGCGTCGCGCACCATGCGGACGTGATCCGTCTCTTCATCGCGCAGCTCGGTGAAGAGCGCACGGATCTCGGTGTCGGTCACATGCACCAGCGCCTGGTCGTAGAAATCGAACGCCTTCTGTTCGGATTCCAGCGCGATCTCGAAAGCACGCAGTGTCGACATATTGGAACGGGCGGCCCCCTGTTCGGGCGCCTCCACGTCGAACAGATCGTCGCGCGAGACTTTGGGAGCGGTCTCCCCGAACAGCGACCTTCGCCGCTCCAGAAGATCCTTCCCATGCTTGGCTTCGTTCTCGGCCATGAAGGCGAAGACGCTGGCGGCGTCTCCCTTCTCGCGATGACCGAGCTGGGCGGCGAACATCTTGTACCGCTCAAAGGCCTCGACTTCGATGAGTACGGCTAAGTCGAGGGCATCCATCAGCTCGAGATTGGCGAAATCGATTTTTGCCGGCATTCCTGAACTCCTGACTTCGTGAACCACCGATCCTCCCGGGGAGAATCGACGTCGTCGGACGTGCGCTCAGCGAGTGAGTCTGCACCAATCCCGGCGAGCGACACGTAGCGGATTCCCGAAGCGGACCCCTCGGTTGACGGCGGGCACGCGGGAAGCCGCCGGATGAAGAGCCGAGGCGCCCTGAAGGCAGCCTCACAGTCCGCTTCGAACTGGGCGCCGCGTACCCGCTCGCCGAGAGTGGTTTGAACAACGACCGGGACGGTGAAATCGGGTTCGGAGCGGAATCGCGGCCGCTTGCGCGACCGTCATCCGCAATTGCAGTCTCGGGTATCCCTCAGCCACAGACCCCTTCGTGAGAACGAAAATGCTAATTGAACTCGAACTCGGCTACGAGCCGAAGGAGGGGATCATGAATCGCAAGACATCCCTCACCTTGCGGGAAACGGGTGCCTTCGTCGCGATGCTCATGGGAGTGCTCGCTCTCGTAGCGTGGCTCCTCTGATTGACGAGCCAGGGGGCGCCCGCATGCAACGATTGCGCCCTGCCGTCGCGCCCTCCTAACCCACGGACCGCGGTGTCCTCACTACCGTACGATGACAACGGTACGGCTCGCTTGGCGGTCATTCCAGGCAGCAGCCAGGAAGTAGATGCCAGACGGCAACTCGCGTCCCTCTCGACCCAACCCATCCCACGTGAACAGCTGCACCCCAGAAGCGATCCGCCCGCGGAAGATCGTCTTCACGACACGTCCTGACGCGTCGCACAGCCAAACTCGTGCGGTACCCGCGCCCGGGCCGTTGAGGTGCACCATCCGTGGCCCCCGACCAGGATTGGGGCTGATCCACAGGTCAATCGAGCTCCCGGCACCATCCGTGACTTCGGGAATTCCCACGGTATCAGTCTCTTCGCAGATGTCAGGAACTCCGTTCGCGTTCTCGTCCGCCACTACCCCGTCGTCAATCTCGATGTGGTCGGGTATTCCGTTTCCGTTGCAGTCGAATTCCAAGCGACTGAGCTCCTGGAAAGACTCGTAGTTCAGCTCATCCAGGTCTTCCCGAACTTGGAAAGGCCTATCCTCCCAGGCTTCGTTTTCCGGAAGAAACTGGAGGTGCCGCCAATCGTCGTAGCCCTCGAGGTTCTGACCCTCCTGCGGGCCGCATCCTCCAATTCCTTTCAGGTAGTTCGCGTCCGCGGCGACGGCTCCATCGTCAGTATCACCGTCACGGTTCCAGTCGAGGCGAGTGTCCATGCGGACGATCTTCGGATCCACGTTCGTGGCCCCCCCCGGCGGCCCCACCGGGACCCAGAGCTCCTCGCTCGCGCCGATTCCGGTGGACTCAAACAAGTTCGATTCGTTCAGATTGAGAAGGGATCCACGTGAATAGTCGAGTCTCCAACTGGCCCGATACAGGGCGTGGTCAGCGGTCCCATTCAGGTTTTGCGTCGGTAGCTGCCAAGTGTAGTTCATCACACTGAAGTAGTTCGGCTTGCAGTTGACTCCCTCCTGATTGCTCCCGCACTCGCCGCCATGGCAGAGTCCCAGCGTGTGGCCCAGCTCATGCATCAGGGTAGCGGCTTGTTCGTCGGCGCCGATTCCCGGCCAAAAGTCTCCAAGGGTCACGAAGAAATCGTTGCCGGATCGCTCCGCCAAGCCCGACGACGTGTTCGGTAAACCGCCTTCGGTCGTCCCATACCAGTTGGCGAAAACCCCGTACCGATACCCGGATGCTTTGGCGACTCGAACGTCATCCCAGTCGCTCGACTGCCGCTCCGCTGCGGTCCCGAAATAGTCCATCTTGACCGCATCGAACTCGCCCCAGTAGTCATTCGGCCAAGCTACATCGTCGAGGTCGCCATCGTCGATGCACGTGACACAGTCGTTCCCCACGATGTGAAGCGCGATTCCATCAGAACCATCAAGGTTCGGAACCGGGCTATTGGCGAAGGACGCGACCACCGCCGGAAGGGCCGACTCGAAAGGGGCCCTTCCCGTCATCGCGTCAATCTCGACGTAGAGATCCTTGTGTTTGGGATCGGCTCCGGGAAGCTGATATCGCTCGGTACCGTTCGCGATGGGGATTCCCTCCACCTCCCAGTCGTCTGCGAGGCCGTCACAGTCGGCCTCACCGGCGCAGCAAACTCTGGGTTCACAGACTGTCCCTTCCGCCCCGGGAATCCCACCCGCGCTCGTACACGCGAAGGACATCAGGATCTGACACCCCCCGTTCAGACAGCAGGCACCCGGTGCCGGGCACGGGCGTGGCTCACAACCCGTTCCCACCCCGTGGAATGCTCCCAGATCGACCGCACATGTAGTGCGCGTGGCAACCTGACAAGCCCCCTGCGGAAGACAGCACGCCCCGAGGGCACCGCTGAACCGCAAGTCGTCCAAGGGCACCCCCTCGGAGGGCGACTCGTTGCTGCTTTCCAGGATCTGGACGCGCGCGATTCGCGTCGCTCCTGGAGACGTGGCGCCCACGAAGAAGTTGGCTTCCGGACCGGAGGTAATGTATCCCGTCGCGGGCATCGGCAGACTGCCGATCTGGTTTCCCGCATCGTCAAAGAACAGGATCCCCTCGTCCGCCGACGTCAGCTCGGAGTCGATCAGCCAGATGCCGAAGGCAGCAGCGGGTGGATCAAGGTCGATCTGGATGCTGCTGTCGTTCGCCTGGTTGATCGTCGCCAAGTCGTGCGGTGCCGAGTGAGGTGCCTGCCCGGCGTCGGCGGGATGGACTCGAAGCGTCGAGCCGGCGGCCAGCGGCATGAAGATCGCTCCTCGATCCTCCCATTCAGTTCCCTCGACCGGACCTTCGGGAGCCTCGTCGAAGTCGACGAGGTCCAGCTCGCCACCGACATCGCGGAGGAAGGCCTCCTGGAGCGCCTCTTGCGCGACCGGATCCGCGGTCGAGTCATAGTAGTAGTCCAGCCCGGGGCCGATGATCTTGAGTTCCTCGAAGAAGACATCGTCATCCTGAGGCTCGCCGTCGTCCACGTTGACTTCTACCGTATTGAGCCCCAACTGAAGCACTGACGGATCAAAGATCACCTCTCCGGACTCTTCGTACTGCGTACAGTCACAACACGGCTGGATCGAGAACGTAAAGACGACAGTCCCGTTCACACGTACGTTGACGGGCCGGTCGTTGGCATCCGCATACCGGACGGTGAGATAGGCGCTCTCCGGAACCGCATCCAGCTCGAAAGTGCGAATCCAGGGATACCGTTCGAAGTCTCCGGGTTCGCACGGCGGGGGAGCCGGAGCGTCGCCAACGTGGAAGGGTCCGGGCAGGTGAAGGAGAGTCTGACCGTTTCCCGGCCCCGCGCAGACGAGGGCACCGGTGCAGGCAAGAATGATCGCGACAACACTACGCATGATCGCACCCCTCCTTTGCGACGGACGGACAATTCGTCAATCATCTGGGGACGACTCGCCCTTCCTGCGGAGGCATGGACAGGAGATCGTCGATCAGACTTGCGGGATGGCTGGGTGCATCCCTATCCTATGAGGCGAGTTATTGGTCGCACGCTGCACAGTCCGAATGTGACTTTTTTTGGAAGGCCGCGCGATGCCCGCGTCGAGACGTGACACCACGATCCTGCTGGAGGAGAACTACGAGACGCTGCGCCGGCGGGCTCACCGACTGATCGATAGGGAGCGTCGTTTCCTGACCCTCCCTCCCACCGACTACCTGCACCAAGCCTACCTGCGAACCCGGAAGCGGGGAGTCCGGTTGAGCGAGCTGTCACCGATCGGATTCATCCGCTACCTAACCAGGGAGATGAGGTGGGTTCGCGCCGATCATGTGCGTCACCGACTCGGCTCGAAACGAGGTGGAGGAAGCGCGCACGTCTCGATCGAAGAACTCAGCTTGACTGCCTTGGGCGGGCTCACTTCGGTG
>JAGQHR010000408.1 GCA_020431745.1 Candidatus Eiseniibacteriota bacterium | reverse complement strand
CCTCGAAGTTCGGGCTCACCACCATCGAGATGCTCGAGTGCGTCCGGATCCTCAAGGAGCACGGTCTGGAGCATTCGCTGACCATGCTCCACTTCCACATCGGATCGCAGATCACCGACATCCGCAAGATCAAGGCCGCGGTGCGCGAGTCCTCCCGGGTCTATGCCCGCTTCCGCCACATGGGGATCGCCGTCCAGTACCTGAACGTGGGCGGGGGGCTCGGCATCGACTACGACGGCAGCGGCACCTCCAGCGACTCGAGCGTCAACTACACGCTGCAGGAGTTCGCCAACGACGTCGTCTATACCGCGGCGGACATCTGCCGAAACGAAAACGTGGAGCCACCGACGCTCGTCTCCGAGAGCGGACGCGCCCTCACGGTCTACCATTCCGTCCTCGTGATCGGGGCGGAGAACCGTTTCAATCCGAATCTGAAGGCAAGGGAAGAGCTCAAGCTGGAGAAGAAGTCGCCGGCGCTCATCGAAATGACCGACATTCTGGCCGAGATCAGCGTCAAGAATTTCCGCGAGTACTACCATGACGCACTGCAGCGCCGGGACGAGATCTTCTCTCTTTTCGACCTCGGCTACATCGCGCTCGAAGAACGCGCGCTCGCCGAGTTGCTCTTCCAGGAAGTGTGCGAGCGAGCTCTGCGCTTCGCCAAGCAGACCAACCACCGTTCCGACGACTTCGATCTGCTGGCGAAGGCTCTCCGCAAGAAGTACATCAGCAACTTTTCGGTCTTCCAGTCGGTCCCGGACTCGTGGACCATCGGCCATCTCTTCCCGGTCCTCCCCATTCATCGCCTCGACGAGGTGCCGACGGAGTACGGGATCATCGCCGACATGTCCTGCGATTCCGACGGCCAGATGGACAGCTTCGTCGACGTCAAGGACATCAAGGAGACCCTGGAGCTGCATCCGATTCGGCCGGGCGAGCCCTACTACCTGGGGGTGTGTCTGATCGGCGCGTACCAGGAGGTGATGGGGTCGTTCCACAACCTCTTCGGGCGGGTCAACGAAGCGAACGTGATCGTGACCGAGGACGGTGAGGTCGAGATCGAGAGCATGTCTCGCGGGAACGGGATCGGCGATGTGGTCGAGATGGTGGGCTATGACACCGAGGATCTCCGGGACGCCATCGACCAGCAGGTCGCCCGCAGCCTCACCGAGGGCAGCATCGACGACGAAGACGCCCGGGAGATCCGGGACGGGTACCGGGCGCGGGCAACGCACCTGACGTACCTCGAGCTGTCCTGATCCGGGATGTTCGGGGCCCGCGGAGCTGCGGAGCTTTCCGATCGGAAAAAGCCCGGGAACTGCCGAGCCGCTCTCGCGTATACCGTTCCGAGCATGGGCCCCGTTGCTGGTTCCCTCTCGCTGCGTGCCAACCCCGGTGACTCCTCCGCCGGGGTTTGCTATTTCCGTCCGATTTCACCAGCATTGGCCCACCGTCGCTCTCACATGACCGGAGCGCCACGCCTCCGGCCCTCCCCCGCGCGACACGAGACCGCCTCGGATCCCAGACTCACCCGACCTGTCGATCCACGATATTCCCGAGATAGGGGATCTTGTACCGGGCGCCCTGGTAGGCCCGCAGCATGAGGAAGATCCAGTAGACGAACAGGATCGCCGTATAGACCCGGAAGAGATAGAGATAGAGGAATCCGATCAACGGCAGGATGCCCAGGATCCGCAGCACCAGACCCAGAATGAGTGCCGCCACGGTAGCCACGACGGACTGGAGAGCGTGGAATCGGACGAAGGAATCGTCCCGGCGGAAGGTCAGCAGGAGGAGCCCGGAAAGACCGACCAGGAAGTACGCCAACGCGGCCAGCTGCCGGCTCTGCGACCGGTCTGGACCCTTCTCCTGCGCCGTCGAATCGGTCTGCTCCATCGTCCTCTCTCGTCTCCAGGGAACCAAGAGGACCACACGTTAGCGGCATCGTCGGCGCAGGGAAATGAGAAAGCGAGCATCAGGATCGGCCTCGGGAGGCGGTCGAAGACATGAAAGAGCCCGATCCGCCGGGGGCGAATCGGGCTCTCTCTGTTCGGGTCGGCCACGAGGTCCCAGTTCGGGTCTTCGAAACTCACCTGACCGGATAGGCGACGGGGAGTCACGATTCACTTCTCAGCTGGCGACGCGCAGCCCCCACTCACTGATGGAAACTGGTGCCGAAAGGCGGTCGGTCGGGGTGGCAATCCAACAGTTGGTATTCACCTGAACCGGATTGCTTCTCTGCCGGGGTTGGGTTTAACAGACCCTTTCCGACTCACCTTCCGGACGAGCCAGTAGTAGCGATCGGCATGCCAAGTCTTGGGCGCCGCCCCAGAAAAAACTAACCGACTGCGACACAACCATTTCCAAACGACTGGCCCCTGTCGTTGCGGGTACCGCATGGAGGACGGAATCAACGAAGATGGCACCGAATGCCCCCACCGATCCTTGAAAGCGGGGAACCGCCTGTTTCTCAGTGACTTGGGCATGGATACTTCGGTTCCAGCCGTCACCCGCGCCTTCTATAAGGAGCTTTGCCAAGGAGCGTCGGAGGAACGAACCGGAGCGGCGGCGAGTTACATCCGGACTTCCACGTGGCGGTGAGACACCGCGACGCCGGGAGAGGCCCCGCAGGCATCGGGTGGTCGCGACAAAGGCCCGACGAGCGAGGACGCCGACCATGCCGGCGCGCTCGCTCCAGAGGGTCAGAAGAAGTCAGGAAATGTGTAGGTCGCCGAGAGACGGAAGGTGGACACCGTGCGGTCCACGTTGATCATGTTCGGATGGACCCGCGTCGGCGGGAGGTAGTCCCCATTGTCGTCCACCACCCGGCGGGTACCCTCGATGGGATTGGGGTTGAGAACCGGATCCCAGGCGCTGTCGAAATAGAACTGGTGCGTCTTGTAGTTGAAGAACTCGGCGCCCAGGTCATAGCGGATCCGGTCGGCACGCAGGGAGATGCCAAAGCTGAAGCCGGTGCCGTCGGGAGCGGATCCGCTGGGGGTGCCATCGTAGAGGATCCCAGCCGTCTCGAAGGTCGTGATCGCGCGCCGTTCCTCCGGCGTCAGATTGGGATTCTGGTAGCTGTAGACATAGGTGTAGTCGGAAGAGTCGACCTGGGCATACGGAATCGTCGTCGACCGGAATCCGAAGCGGATCGGAATCTCCGCCCAGCTCGGCCGGAAGAGCACGTACTCCGCCCCGACGTGGAAGCTGGTCCCATCATCCAGCGGCAGGTGCGGATTCGGAGTATCGAACGGAACCGGTCCGTTGTAGGACACCTTGGCATCCGCCATCTTCTGCGCATCGTAGTCCACGGCGATCCGCAGGCGATCCGTGGCCTTGATCTCGCCCCCGACGCTGAGCGCGGACGGCACCTCCAGGTCATAGCCCGCGACCTTGGCCACGATCCGAACGGTCTCCGCGCCCGGAGCCCCGACGGACTGGGTCGAGAACTCTCCACCGGTCACTTCCAGGGTGTAGGACGGCGAAAAGGTCGCGGCGACCGCGATGCGATCCCCGATCGCGGCGCGCCCACCGATGTCGAGGGCGAGACCACGGTAGGTATTCGTGAACCGCTGGGAGCCGGGAACCACCCCTCCGCCTCCCCCGGTGTTCACGTCGATGCTGGTGGAGGCTCGCAGCCGACCGGTCAGGAAGTTCGCGTTGGCTCCGACATCGACGCCGGGAAGCAGCCGCAGGGCCAGACTCGGACCGACCGCCTCGACCGCGCCGCGCTCGGTGCGCTCCTTCGCGATCGTCACCGGAATGGCGCCGCCCTGCTCCAGCACCAAATCGAGCACCGCGGATTCCGGAGCGGCGGTCACGTTGTACCGGCGCCAGGACAGTGCGCCGACCAGCCGCTGGGTGGAGTTGGACCAGATCGGCACCGCCGCCGCGATCGCGCCGTAGCGGGGCGCCGACGCCTGCGAAACGTTGTAAGAGGTCACGAAGAGAGGCGGAGCTTGGGGAATCGTCAGGCCGGTCGGATATCCGGACGTGCTGCTGGATCCCTTGCGCACGCCGCCGTCGACGGAAACCGCGAGCGCCGACACGGACGCGAGACCCGCCGGGCTCCACGAAACCGAGAGCGGACCGGACAGGCGCGCGAGATTGGCGCCCCCCATCCCGAGACCGACCGCATCCGAGCGGGCGGAGAAGTGGTCGATCGGGCGGTAGTAGAGCGACGGAGCCACCGTCGCGAGCGTATTGAATCCGATGAGTCCGAGATCGACGACCGTCGTCGTCGTTTCCTGAGCGAACGCCGG
>JAGQHR010000407.1 GCA_020431745.1 Candidatus Eiseniibacteriota bacterium | reverse complement strand
GAGCGATCGAAGAGAATCGACATCGTGAAGTCGTGGCCGAACCCCATGCCGGTACGGGCGTCGGCGAGCCCCTCGTAGACGTCGTTGCCGCCGTCGTCGAACAGTCCGCCCACGCAGAAGTGCGCACCCGAGGCGATCGAGAAGGTGGTCGCGCGGTAGTGGTCGTTCCCGGACTTGTCGTAGAGGAAACCCATCCCGTACCAGTACCCGGCGCCGGCGGACCAGTTGCCCGAGAGATAGTCGTCGTCTCCGGCCAGATCGATCAGCGTGCCCAAACCTCCGCCCCAGGCATGTCCGTCGCTGATGTCTCCGCGACGTCCCATTCCCGCGCCTTGTCCATTGGTTCCGTTGACGTACTTCGCAGAGTGCGAGTAGTCGGGACGCGGGACTTTGCGGGAGTCGGTCTCTGCGTGGTAGGTGTCGTTGCCGGCGCAGTCCAGGAGTGTGCCGACGCCTCCGATGCCGCCGAAGCCCTCCCCGACACCGTCCATCTGGTAGAGATCGTCGCCTCCCCGGTCGCAGAGCAGGCCGACGCCCCAGAAGCCGGCCCCCTGGCCGCCGGTGCCGAGGCGATAGGTGTCGTCGCCGTCGAAATCGGCGAGGAGGCCGGTTCCGAAGAATCCGTAGCCTTGGGAGCATCGCCCCGCGTTGTACTCGTCGCGGCCGGACCAGTCCACCAGGACGCCGGTGCCGAAGATGCCGCTGCCCTGGGTGGCGGTCATTTCATCGGCGGCTTCGTACCGATCGTCCCCGGAGAGATCGACCGCGATCGCCACGGGCAGAGAGAGCGAGGAGGTCGCGCCGACGGGCTCGCGATAGACGTCGTCTCCACCGAGATCGATCATGAGCAGGACGTCCCGTTCTTCGTGGACATCCGCGCCGCTTCCGGCGATCACGATGCGTCCCGCCGGCGTCCAGAGGTCGAACTCGGATTGAGCGTGTTGCGCCGAGCGGGTGCCGTCTTTTTCGGTGTAGAGGCGGGTCTCGGCCGCACTCAGCTTGCCTTCCTCCGGTGGGACCGTCTTCGGGTCGGGCACGAGTCGGGCGGACGCGAACTTCGGGGCCGTAGCGCCTTTCCAGGCATGGAGGGACGTGGCGAGTCTTCCTGCGGCATAGACGGTCTTGCGCGAAGACGTGACGAGGGCGGCTTCGTCGAGGCGATCGGCGATGTCTTCGATCTGCGGGAAGTACTCGGCGCCGTCGGCCTGGGTATCGCCCCAATCGCGAACGTTCCACAGCGTGAGCAGGTCGCGGGTGTCTACGTTCCGGAAGGCCCGCCGCTGCCAGCGCCGTGCCTCGGCCAAATCGAGCACGGCCTGCGCGACGATGCGCTGCAGTGCGGGGTCGAGCGGGGCCACCTGCGCCCGCACGACGTCGCGCAGCGAGGGCCAATCCGCTTTCGACTCGAACGAGACGTAGTCGAAGTTGCGTCCGGCCTCGTTCCAGAGCAGCGCGATCGCCTCCGTCAAGGGATCGACCTCGGCCGGCCACAGGGTCATCCCGGCGTTGTAGTCGCGGAATCCGGAGATGTGCGGGTCCCAGCCCAGGTAGTAGGCGACCTTGAAGAGCGCGATGCCCTGGCTGTCGGAATAGGCGGGCTCGAGAAAACGCTCACCGGCCCGGGCCATGATCGCGATCGTGGGATAGAGGGATCCAGGATCGGAAAGGAAGGTGTCGAAGAGCCGACTCTTGAAGCGGATCTCGGTGGGATCGGGATAGCGCAGCCACGTTCCCTGGGGATGGAATCCAATCGCATCCCGCGGCACTCCGGCGTCGGCAAGAACCTGCTGGACCGGATCGACGATCTCGGACGCGTGGGCAATCGACGGTGCGATCCAGATCCCCCAGGCGACGCTCCAACTTGCACAAAGCAGAACCCAAGCATTCATCGGATCGTTCCTCCCGGCGCGTATTCTGGGGGGGCGGAACGCCCGGGGCCAGCAGGAATCCACGCTTCCCCACCGGGTCAGGGAGTGTCGCGCGCCGAATCCAGGTAGGTACGCGCTTGCCGCATCTCGGGGAGATCGGGGTCGGCGTCCGCCCAGTACTCGAGGAACTCCCGGTAGCTTCGGGCCGCCGCGTCGTGATCTCCACGTCGTGCCTGGAGTCCAGCGATCCGGGAGAGATAGCGGGGATCGAAGAAGCTCACGAACAACGTGTCCGTCTCGACCTGATTGAGGGTGCGGTACTCCTCGATGGCACCCGCGAGATCGCCTTGATGTTCCAGGAGCCGGGGCTTCCAGTCCCGAGACGCGGGCGTGTTGATGAGGAGCGATCCCAGCAGCCCGCGCTGGGAGTTGGAGAAGCTCGACCGAGCCTGCGGAATGCCCTCGCGAAACGCGGTCTCCGCGGCGGCCAGGTCTCCTTCCGAAAGCGCGATTTCTCCGGCCAACCAGCGGGGCGCCCAGGTCGCGAGCGGGTGGGGTTCCTGCTCGAGGATCAGCTGGATTTCCCGGGCACGATCGAGATGACCGACATTCGCTTCCGCGGTTCCTTCGTAGACACGGGTGATCGTTTCCGCGGCGCGCCGATAGATCGCGGGGACGTCCGCGGGGAGCGAGGACCGCGCGGTCGCGGCTGCGGAGACACAGTCTCCGTATCGTTCGGCACGAAACGCGCGGACCATCTCGACCATCGAGGAAGACTGGAGGGAGGTCGTGTCGGCGCCGTCTTCCGCGGGGATGTCGTCCGCCCTGGCTTCCTGCGACGCGGCTCGGTAGCGGCCGGTTCCCAGGAGCAGAAACGCTTTGGGGGAGTGCAGGCCGAGCGTCGGCTGTCCGCTCTTCTCGACGATCTCGAGAGACCGATTGTAGGCGGTGAGCGCCTCCGGGAAGCGCCCCAGGCAGGCCAACGCCAGCGCCCGACCCCGCTCCGCGGAGGCGAAGGTCGGGTCGAGTGCGATCGCCTCGGCGTAGGTGGAAAGGGCTCGTTCGGGCTGGCCGCTCGTCAAATAGATCTCTCCCATGCTGTCGACCGGGTTGACCTCTTCCGGTTCGAGCTGGCGGTAGATCTCGAGCTGGCGGATCGCTTCCTCGGTGTCGCCGGCGTTGCGCAGGTCATACGCGTACATGTTGCGCAACGGACCGGAGCGCGGGACGGTTTCGACGCCGCGCCGGAGCACGGCCAGGGCGGCTGAGCGGTCGCCGCCCTGGATGCTCTGTGATGAAAGCGTCAGATAGGCGCTCACCTCGTCCGGGTACCGGAGGAGCAGGTTCTCCAGCGTCCGCTTGGCGGCCGCGACGTCCTGCTGGATGATCAGTTGGTAGTCGGCCTCGACGAGCGCCTTCTCCCGTTCCGGAAGACGGTCGGACAAAGCGTGGGCTCTCTCGAGATGCTCCCGTCCGACTTCCGACTCCCTTTGGGAGAGGAGGGAGAGTGCCAGCCTGGCGTGCGCCATCGCGAAGTCCGGATCGAAGGCGAGCGCGCTTTCGAAGGCCGCGATCGCCTCGGGGAACCGCTGGCTGTAATAGGCCTGCATTCCCTCGTTGAACGCGCGGTAGGCGTCCAGCGACGGCGAGCTGACCTCGGCGATGGAGCGTTCCGGACCGGTATCCTCCAGGGAGAGGCCCTGGCGAATGGCGACCGCGAGCTCGTCGACGATCGGAAAGACGTCGCGGCCGGTCGCTTCCTTCGCGAAGAGGAGCTTGCCGGTTTCGACGTCCTCGACCTGGACGTCGATGCGGAGAGTTTCGCCCGCATAGAAGATGTTTCCGATGACGGCCGCGCCCGCGCCGGACCGGCGCGCGACCTCAGCGAGGATCGCCTGGTCGATCTCCGTAGCACGCTGCTTGCCGATCTTCTCTAGGATCTCCTCGACGCGGGCGCTGCTGACCACGTCGAGACCAGGGGTCTGCGCGAGGCCGGTCAGGAGCATGCTCGGGACCCCGGACGCGAGCCAGCGCATCTCCTCGGTGCCGCCGTGCGTTCGGAACTCGAACACGGCGATCGAAGGACGTCCGGATGCGCCGACGGCTTCGACGCGGGGTGGGCCATGATCCCGGCGCAGCACAAACAGTGCCGATAGAACGAGAACCGCGCTCAGGCCCAGAGCGACGCCCAGCGCGCGACGGCCGCGCTGATGGGGAGGCGCCGTCGGAGACGACTTTCCGCGGTGGGATTGGCGCACCCGCTCGAGCTCGTCACGCAGGGCGCCGGCGTTCGGGAATCGCTGGGCCGGATCCTTGCTGAGACATCGGTGCACGACTTGCTCCAGATCCTGGGGCAGGGACCGGTTCTGCTCGGAAAGTGGAGGTGGCTCGTCCTTGAGGAT
>JAGQHR010000406.1 GCA_020431745.1 Candidatus Eiseniibacteriota bacterium | reverse complement strand
CGACGCCATCGCGCCCTGCAGGACGTTGTAGCGTTCGGAGAGATCCCGGATCGGACGAAAGAACCGCTCGCTGTACTGCACGAAGGCGACGAGCGCGCCCAGCGTGATCACGTTCTGGATGACCTGCCCGCCGCCGACCCAGAGGATGAGCGCGACCGCGAGCGCTTCCAGGATCTCGACGGTGGGGAAGAAGACCGAGTAGTAGAAGACGGTCCGGAGCAGCGCGTCGCGATGATCCGCGTTCAGCTGATCGAAGTGGGCGCGTTGGGTGCGCTGGCGGTCGAAGAGGTGGATGAGCGCGATGCCCGCGATGCTCTCCTGGAGGAAGGCATTCATCGCGGCCAGCTTGATCCGCATGATCGCGTAGGCGCGGCGCACCTTGGAGCGGAAGATCATGCTCGCGGTGAAGAGCAACGGCACCACCACCAGGGTCACGAGCGCCAGCTTGACGTTGAGCCAGAAGAGCACGACGGTGATCCCGATAAGCGTGATGATGTCGCCGAAGGCCGACACGATCCCCGAGGTGAAGAGCTGGTTCAGCGCCTCGACGTCCGAGGTCAGACGCGTCATCGTCCGCCCCACCGGATTGCGGTCGAAGTAGGCGATCTGCAGGCTCTGGACGTGCCGGAAGATCCGCACGCGCAAGTCGTGCATCACCTGCTGTCCGATCCATCCCGTCAGGTAGAGATGGGCATAGCGCAGCGCGAAGTTCGCGATCAGGAGCCCCAGGTAGATCAGCGAGAGCTGGAAGAGCTCGTGCAGGCTGCCCGGGCGGATGCAGTCGTCGATGCCGCGCTTGATGAGCAGCGGGAAGACGAGGTCGATGACCGAGGAGACGAGCAGGATCGCGATCGCGATCACGACCCGGCGCGTGTAGGGACGGATGAAGACGGCCAGGCGCCGCAGGAGCTGGCGGTCGATCTTGACCTGATCGAGGGTTTCCTCTTCGTGCACGCTGGCGCCGGCGGTGCTCCCGCCGGATCGTCCCCCGAGTCGGCTCATGCCCGCCCCCGATCCGGCGTCGCCGCTCGATCCCCGGCGGAGGCCGGCAGGGCGACCGGGTCGTCCTGGGAGAGCGCGTCCTCCAAGGCCTGACGTTGTGCGATGTCGGCGTAGATCCCATCCCGGGCGATCAGCTCGTCGTGGGTGCCGCGCTCGGCGATGCGCCCCTCGTGCAGGACGACGATCTGGTCGGCCTGACGCACGGTCGAGATCCGATGCGCGATGAGCAGGAGGGTGCGTCCCTCGCGCGCCGTCCGGATCGTGCGCAGCAAATGCTCCTCGGTGACCTTGTCGACGGCGGAAAGCGCGTCGTCCAGGATCAGGATCGGCGGATCCTTGAGGAGCGCGCGGGCCAAAGCCATGCGCTGACGCTGTCCCCCCGAGAGCGTGATCCCGCGTTCGCCGACGCGCGTCTGCAATCCCTTGGGAAACTCCTGCACCTCGTCGAGGAGCCGCGCCATCGACAGTGCCTCCTCGATCTCTGCGTCCGCGGCATCTTCCCGTCCGAAGCGGAGGTTGTTGGCCAGGGTGTCGGAGAAGAGGAAGCTGTCCTGCGGCACCATCGCGATCCGCGAGCGCAGGTCGGCCAGGTCGTATTCGCGGAGATCGACGCCGTCGAGGAGGATGCGGCCCTGCGTCGCGTCGTAGAGCCGCGGCAGCAGCTGGACCAGGGTGGACTTGCCGGCGGCGGTGCGGCCCACGATCGCGACGGTGGTTCCGCCCTCGATCTCGAGATCGATGTCCGCGAGCACGGGGCGGGGAGATGCCGCTGGTGGGTGGGATCCGTCTCCGTTCCCGTCCACCGTTCCGGTGGACGGCGGTTTCGTCGCGGCGGTCGACGGCCGATTCGTCGCGGCAGCCTGGCCATTGGTCGTGACGGACCGTCCGTTCGTCGCGGCCGCCCGGCCGTTGGTGGCTCCCGAAGCGCTTCCGGCGAACAGCAGCGACTCGCTGGGATAGGAGAAGCCGACGTTCTCGAAGACCAGCCGGCCCGGTCGCGCCGGCGCGACGGCGGCGCCGCCCACGATCTCCGGCTGCTGGTGCCACACTTCCAGCATCCGCTTCATCGCCGCCTCGCCGCGCTGCACCGAGCTGATGATCCATCCGATGGAGATGAACGGCCAGGTCAGCAGGGAGAGATAGCTCATGAAGGCGACGAGGGCACCGATCGTGAGATGTCCCTGGATCACGCGCGCTCCGCCCAGCCAGAGGAGGATGAGCGTCCCCGATCCCGTGAGCACCGCGACCGTGCTCGTGAAGGCGGAGCGGTAGCGGACGAGCGACATGTTGCGCTCGAAGTACTCCCGGCTCATGACGTCGAAGTGTAGGCTCTCGGCCTCTTCCTGCACGTAGCCCTGCACGACCCGGATCCCGGCGAGGTTTTCCTGGGCGACGTTGGAGAGCTCCCCGTATTGCTCCTGGACCAGCATCGAACGGCGGTGCGTTTCGTGCGCGAAGCGGCTCACGAAGTAGGCGAGGACCGGCACCGGCAGGAGCGCGCCGAACGCGAGCACGGGATCGAGCCGCACCATCAGGACGATCGAGGCGATCACCGTCGTCGAGGTGTTGAGCCCGTACATCAGTCCCGGACCCAGGACGTCGCGCACCGCGGAAAGATCGTTCGTCGCCCGCGCCATCAGGTCGCCGGTGCGGGTGCGCAGATAGAAGGGGACCGAGAGGCCGACCATGTGCCCGAAGAAGTCGCGGCGGAGGTCGTACTCGATCTTTCGGGAGATGCCGATGATGGTCCACCGCATGAGGAAGAGGAAGATCCCGGAGGTGACGCTGGCTCCGATGATGAGCGCGGCGCGCATTCCGATCCGCTCTCCGTGTCCGTGGGTCAGATCGTCGATCGCCTGCTTGAGGATCCAGGGCACCGCGAGCGCGAGCGCGCTCCGGATCACGATCCAGAGGTAGCCCCGGAGGAGCGGGCCGCGATAGCGGCGGAGGTAGGGGCCGAGCGCCTGCAGGTACGGAAAGAGCTGGATCGTTGGTCGTCGAGCCAAGGCCGTGCTGTTCTCCCGGATTTGGAGGTCGCCGCTCGCCGCAGGGACCTCGATTCCGGTCGGGGTCGGATTCGGAGCGATCCGGGGAGGCTACCGATCCTTCTCCCGTTCGCGCAAGCCCGGCCGGCGTCCGGAGTTGGATGCTCCGACATGGTCCGGGGACGGCCTCATTTTGCGTTCGAGGCCCGGCGGATCGGCAGGCTTCCCATCAGCCTGCCGGCTCCCTGCGGTCGTGCCTGTGTGACCGGGAGCGACGACGCCGTGCGGCCGCCGGTGTCCGGACGGCAAAGCCTGCCTAGGCACGCGAACCTTCAGATGCGGCTCCGAACGGCCGTTCATCCTTGGGGGCCCGCCGATCGGTCCCGGCCCAACCGCTGCGAGGACGAGATGGACCCAGCCGCCGACATTCCCGGGGATCTGGCGATCGCGGGCTACCGGATCCACGACCAGATCGGGTCGGGGGGGATGAGCGCCGTCTATCGGGGCACGCAAACGTCCCTCGACCGCACCGTGGCGATCAAGTTCCTCTCGCACGAGTTCCTCGGAGATTCGGGGATCCGGGAGCGGTTCGAACGCGAGTCGGTCATCATCGCCCGGCTCAATCATCCGGGGATCGTCCGCGTCATCGATCGCGGAGTCACCCGCGATGGACGTCCCTATTTCGTGATGGAGCACGTCGAGGGCGCCGATCTCGCCTCCCTCATCGACCGGGGAACCCTCGAGACGTCGCAGAAGCTCGACATCGTCGTGCAGGTCTGCAAGGCGCTCGCGTACGCCCATCACAACGGAGTCATCCACGGCGACATCAAACCGGCCAACGTGATTCTCGATCGGGACGGTCACGCCCGCATCCTCGACTTCGGAATCGCGCGGGTGGCGCGGGGCGATCATCCCGGCGCCCCGGCTTCGGAGTTGGTCGTGGGCACGCCCTCCTACATGTCTCCCGAGCAGGTTTCGGGCACGCGCCCGATGACCGCGCGTTCCGATCTCTACTCGCTGGGCGTCCTCATCTACGAGCTGTTCACCGGGCGCAAGCCGCCCACCGGACGGTTCACGCCTCCCTCGCAGATCGATCGCCGGATTCCGGCCGCGCTCGATCGCATCGTCGAACGATGCCTGCAGGTCGAGCCGGCCCATCGTTTCTCCTCGGCGGACGAGGTCAAGGATCGCATCCTCTCGGTCATGCCCGGCGCGCACCTGGAGACGGTTCAGCGCGAACGCACCCGGCAGGATCTGGGGGCGGTCGACGGAAAGTTCACTCTGCTCGA
>JAGQHR010000405.1 GCA_020431745.1 Candidatus Eiseniibacteriota bacterium | reverse complement strand
CGGGTTGGTCATTCCGGGCGCCTCCGGGGCCGACAAGAACCTCTGCGACTTCGCGACCGAGAACGAGGCTTGCAAGGTCGACCCGGACGTCGCCGAGCTGCTGACGGATCTGCATCGGAAGAGCCGCCCGATCGCGGCGCTCTGCATCGCACCGACGATCCTGGCCTCGCTCTTCGGCGAGAAGCACAAGCCCGAGCTCACCATCGGCAAGGATCCCGAGACGGCCACCTTGCTCGAGAAGATGGGAGCGCGGCATCAGGCGGTCGAACCGACCCAGATCGTGATCGATCCGGAGAATCGGTTGGTGTCCTCGCCGTGCTACATGACGACGGGACGGATCGGTGACGTCGCGCTCTGTGCGGAGAAGACCGTCAACGCGCTCCTGTCCATGGTCCACGAACCGGTCGGAGCGTAGAGGCGGACGACCGCAGCGAGCGAATCGCGAGCCACCGAGACGGCGATGGGCGGTCTGCAGCGGCGGACCTGCCCATCGCCTTCCCGCTACGGGACGTCAATCGTCACACCGAGGCCATTCGGTTCCACGGTGATGCGCCAGCCGCTCGGAAGCGTGCGAAACGCGCGATCCACGAACCCTCCGAGGAAGTGCCCGATCGCGAATCCGATGAGCACGTCCGAGGGGAAGTGTTTGCCTCCCTCGACCCGCGCCCATCCCGTAGCGAGCGCCGTTCCGTCGGTGACCGCGCGGGACACCGGGCGACCACCGGGTCCCAGGACGGTCGCCGCGTTCCGATGTGCGAGGGCAGCGCAGACGCCCGTGTGCGAAGCGTGTCCCGACGGAAAGCTGCGCGCGTTGGATCCGTCGGGTCGACGACGCTGCGTGGCGTTCTTCAGGGTCGAGGTCGCGGTGAAGGTGGTCGCGATCGCACCCAGCTGCAGGCCGGCGCCCTTCGCCTTTGCCCACGCCCAATCGACGCCGAGATCCCCGTCGGGAGCCAACAGCACCGAGACCGCCCAAGTCCCGCGCGCGACTTCGACCAACGCATCGCTCGCATCGAGCGCGCGGACGGTCGATCCGTAGACCGGCGTCTCGCGCCGGGCCCAGTCGGAAACCCGCCCATCCCAGTCATCAACCTGCAGCAGCAGGCCCAGCAAAGGCGGCAGCCAGGTCTCCGGCTCCTCCGCGGTTTCCCGCGCCGCGGACCGGACGGCCGTCCACCCGGGGGTGAGATCGACGTCGTCGCCCCACCGGGCATCGGGCCGGCTGGCCGCACAGCCGGAGCCGGCGAGGATCCCGAGCACGACGGCGATGGATCGGATGGTTCTTGCCCTGCTCACGAGTCCCTTCCTTTCGAGCGATCGCGGTTCGCCATCCCCTCTCGCGATCACTCCCTCGGGGTTAGCGGACCGGCCGCAAGTACCTACCGACCGCGTAGCTTCCGACCTTCGACCCCAGCTCGTAGCCAACCTCGGAATCGTAGCGGAAGTGGATCCCCAGATAGACCCGGGACATCGAACACTCCAACGCGGCCTGATGAAAGCTTCCGAACGAACGCGTTGGCGGATCGGTCGCGATCTTACCGGACATCGGACCAGCCCGATCGACCAGCGGAATGCGCATCGTGAACGAGGTTGGCTCACCGAAGGTATCGGCCAGCACCGTCATCGCGGCGGCGGAAGCGCATCCGTGCGCGGATGGATAGGACGGAAAGGCATACGTGTGATCATGGAGATTGGTCCAAGACGGATCGGGCTCCGTCCGCGGATTTCCATCGTGCTCAGCCCAGCGGATCGCGGTGTACGGTCGCCAGTGGTTGTAGTGAAACTTGTTGTCGAAGACGCAAACATAGGCGTCGAAGATGCTCATGTTGAGCAGGGCGAACATCCGGAGCGCGGCTGCCGGGGGAAGTTGCTGCCGTGAGGTCAGCTCCCGCGCCAGCCGGTTGTGCGACGACTCTACGAACTCCTTCCACCACATCGCCAAGTGGGTCTGATCGGGAGTCCGTGTCGGGCTGCGGTGTGCCCCCACCGACTTCACCTCATCATAGGCTCGCGTGTACTGCTCGCTGTCGATGGCGGGGGGTGGCGGAACCCGAAATTGGTCGGGGGATTCCAAGAGGAAGGGACGCGCCTTGGCCCAACCGGCTCCGAAGATGAATCCCTCGGGGGTTCCGCTGTGCTCGCGGAACTCCGCGTAGACGCCGGGGCCCATCGGGTGCCAGGTGTACTCAGCCTCACCATCCCAGCCGTCCCCGGCGCGACTTTCGAGCACGGCGCGCGCAGCCGCGGCACCGCCTTCCCGGGCCCCTTCGCTGACCGGTGAGGCGAGCCGCCAACGATCCCGAAGCTGGTCGAAACGCGGTGCCGCATCCGGATACTGGTCGATGGCGACGAAGAAGGCCGCCTCGTTGGCCGCAGCCAGCGGATCGACGGTCACCCTGCCAGCGTGCGGTCGATAGGTTTCATATCGCGCAACCGACACATTCCAGGCATCGTGCATGGCCGCGTGCATCATGGCCGCCGCCCGGACCCCCTTGAGCGTGAGAAAGCCGTCTTCTGCTTCCGCCACTTCGAGCAGAGTCTGATTCCACTCCACCACGAATTCCGATCCCGGTTCGTGATCGCCTCCCCCGGACTCTTCCGTCGCAGGTCCCGCGTCCTCGCCGGCGTACGCCGCCCACGAATGCGCACCGAGGGCACAGACCCACAACACCAGCGTGGCCACCGCTGAGCTCGTGCTCCAGTTTCGACGTGTCATCGGTCATCTCTCCTTCGTCCACGATTCCGAGAAACACCCGTGCCACTCCGCACGTTCGTGGCGTCGATCCGGGCGCGCCCATGTCCGGAAACCCTGCCCGCCCAACGGACTCCGATCCACTACGAAAACTGTAGTTGCCCGGGAACGCGAGGTCTCCGGAAGATGCCCCCATGAAGCATGGATACGGTCAGTACTGTCCGCTGGCGCTCGCCACGGAGATCTTGGGGCAACGCTGGACGGTCCTGGTGATCAGCCGCGTACTCGGCGGATGCCGGACGTTCAATGCGATTCACCAGGGCGTTCCACGGATGTCGCCCTCTTTGCTCTCGCGCAGGCTTGCGGAGCTGGCCGAACTCGGAATCGTCAGGAAGAGGGTCGCCCGAGGCAGTTCGAGCCCGACGTACACCCTCACACCAGCGGGCGTGGACCTCGGTCCAGTGATCGAGCAGATGGCGATCTGGGGCAAGCACTGGTCCCGCGACATGCATCTCGACGATCTGGATCCGGCCTTCCTCGCCTGGAGCATGCACACGCGTCTCGATCCCGGACGGATGCCCGCCGGGCGCACCGTCATCGAGTTCGACTTCACCGGAACGCCCACCGAATTCCGCCGCTTCTGGATCGTGGTCGAAAACGGTGCCGTGGAGATGTGCCTCAAGGATCCCGGGTTCCCGTCGGACCTGATCGTCCGATCCGACATCCGCCGTTTCATCGAAGCCTGGCGCGGCCTCCGTGACTTTCAGACGGAGATCCGCCGGGGCACCATCCACGTGGAAGGGACGGCTGCGCTCCGCCCCCGGTTTCTCGATTGGATTCTGCCCGACTCGCTCTCTCCCTTTCCTCGCAAACGCGGCGGACGCGAACGACGGATGGTCAGGACCTGAGGGCGATGCGGGTGGAGTGACCGACGTATCAGGGAGGACCGCCGAACGACTCATCCGACGGAACAAGGAGGGCCCCATGAAAGCAACGACCGGATCACCCCGACCCCGCTTCTCCGTCGCCGCGATGAGCCAGATCGGCAGCCTCCTCCTCGCGGGCCTGATCGCCGGCCCCGCGGCCGCGGTCGTTCGCTCCACCGGAGCCGGAGGGCCTTGGGACGATCCTGCGACCTGGATCGGCGGCAATCCTCCGACCGCGGCCGACGACGTGATCCTCTCCGGCCCGGTCTGGATCGCGATGAGCGCCGCCTGCGCCTCCCTCGTGGTCGAGACCACCGGCCAGCTGACGAACTGGACCGGCAGTCCGAGCACGCTCTCGGTCGGTGGCAACATCCAGAACCAGGGTTCGCTGCTCAGCAGCTCGTTGCAGCTCACGATGCGCGTCGGTGGGGATCTCGACAACGAGGGCACCTGGGCCGTCGCGCAGACCGTCGTGACCGGAAACGCCGATCGCCACCTCGCCACCAGCGAGCTCTCGTCCTTTTCCAGCAAGCTCTCCTACGATCCCGCGGCGAGCGGGGATCTCATCGTCGACACCCCGTTCGTCGCCCTGGCCGACATCGCGCTGGGAACGGGACGGATGATCCTGCAGCCCGACTGTCCGCTCACGCTGGAGCACGCCGCGTTTCGCGACGG
>JAGQHR010000404.1 GCA_020431745.1 Candidatus Eiseniibacteriota bacterium | reverse complement strand
CGCGCCCGAACGGGCGGGTCCGAGCCCCGCACCCACCAGGCGCCCCGGTCCCGG
The DNA here is from genome assembly GCA_020431745.1 of Candidatus Eiseniibacteriota bacterium. Classification (GTDB taxonomy): domain Bacteria; phylum Eisenbacteria; class RBG-16-71-46; order CAIMUX01; family CAIMUX01; genus JAGQHR01. The sequence continues at coordinate 4,240 of JAGQHR010000404.1, read as the reverse complement.
GCCGCGTAGAGCAGGTCGCCCAGCGCGGGCAGCGCGAGCACGCCGGCCACGGAGACGCCCGCGAACTCGATGCCGATCAGCGTGCCGAAGAGCGGAACGCCTCGCACGAAGGACTCGGTGCCGTCGATCGGATCGAGGATCCCGCGGAAGCCGTGTGGTTGCCGCCCTTCCTGGATTCCCAGCTCTTCCCCGACCAGACCATCCTCCGGAAATCGTCGCACGATCTCTTGCCGCAGAAGCGCCTCCGTCTCGCGATCGGCGCGCGTCACCGGCGAACCGTCCCCCTTTTTCTCGAGTCCCATCGCGGGACTGCGGAACAGCGGCATGATGTTCCGCGCCGCGGTCCGCCCCAGCTCCTGCGCGAGATCCAACCGTTCGGCCAACGGTCCATCCTCGAGCCCCGCGGGGCGGGGGCTGCGGTTCTCGCTCATGATCATCCCTTCCGGGGCAGCTGCCGGAGGCGTTCCAGGGCCGCGGTGATGGTCTCGTCCGTCTTGCAGAACGCGAAGCGCACGAGATGCCTTCCCAGCTCCTTGTGCTCGTAGAAGGCGGTCGGTGGAATCGCCGCCACGCCGACCCGTTCGACGAGGTGGCGACAGAACGCGACATCGTCGTCGAAACCCAAGGGACGGATGTCGGCGAGGACGAAGTAGGCGCCTTGGGGTGCCGTGACGGCGAACCCGCACGCGGCGAGCCCGTTCACGAGGAGATCCCGGCGACGGCGGTAGCCCCGGACGAGATCTTCGAAGTAGCTCGCCGGAGCCCGCAGGGCCTGGGCCATCGCGTGCTGAAAGGGCGTCGCGACCGCGAAGGTGACGAACTGATGCACGGCGGCCAACGCATCGGTAAGTCCGATCGGTGCGCAGGCGTAGCCGATCTTCCATCCGGTCAGGGAGAAGGTCTTGCCGGTGGAGTTGATGGTGATCGTCCGTTCCCGCATCCCGTCGAACGTCGCGATCGACAGGTGCGGGTGATCGTAGACGATGCGGTCGTACACCTCGTCCGCGACGCAGAGAACGTCGTAGCGCCGACAGAGCGCGGCCAGCTCTTCCAGTTCTTCGCCGGTGAAGACGCGACCGCAGGGATTGTGCGGCGTGTTCACCACCAGCATCCGCGTCCGATCGCTGAACGCCTTCTGCAGCTCTTCGGAGTCCCACCGGAAGTCGGGGCCGCGCAAGGGAACGAACCGGGGAATCGCCCCGGTCATGCTGGCGCCGGCCCGGTACGAGTCGTAGTACGGCTCGAGGATCACGACTTCGTCTCCGGGATCGCAGAAGGCGAAGAACGCGCAGTGAAGCGCTTCGGTGGCACCGCTGAACACGGTGATCTCCCGCAGCGGATCGAACTCCAGCCCGGTGCGGGACTGCACCGCTTCCGCGATCGCGTGCACCAGGACCGGTTCGCCGCGCATGCGGGCGTACTGGTTGTGCTCCTCGCGGATGGCGCGCATCGCCGCTTCCCGCAGGAACTCCGGACTGCCGAAGTCCGGAAATCCCTGGGAGAGGTTGACCGCCTGATGGCGCTCGGCGAGCTGCGTCATCTCCGCGAAGATGGTGGTGCCGAGCTGTCCCAGTCGGGATGCGGGTCGGAATTCGGACATGGCCTTGAGTCTAGTCAGAGACCGGGCGCGACGCGAGCGTCGAGCGATCCGGTCCCCGACGTCTCGCTTCCGAAGGCTCGGCATCCGGCCCCGTCTTCAGACTCGCCTTCCGGGCTCGTCTTCCGGCTCGTCTCAGCCGTGTCGTTTGAGCTGCCGCCGGATCCAGGTCGCGATTCCACCTCCGTCCACGGCTTCCGCCGCGGTCACCGGAATCTCCGCGAGGATCCGCTCGTCCTGGACCACTTGCAGCGTCCCGATGACCTGGCCTTCTGCCAGGGGCGCCGTGATCTCGGGATCCGCGACCAACCGGGTGCTCAGGTAACGATCGTCGGGGCGGGACACGATCAGGGTCAGGTCGCGCGGCGCACGAACCGCTACGGAGTCGGCCCCACCGAAGGCGACGGGAACCTTCCCCAGCTCGTCGTTCTCGGAGCAGATCGGGATGCGGAGGTAGGACCCGAAGGCGCGGCCGAGAATCTCCTGGCTCGTGCTGAAGCGCTCGCGATTGGTCCCGCAACCCATGACCACGGAAAGGAAGCGGAGGTCGTCCCGCTTGGCCGTAGCGCAGAGGCAGAAACCGGCGTTGTGGGTGTAACCGGTCTTGAGCCCGTCCAGCCCGGGAAACTTCCCGAGCAGCTTGTTGGTGTTCTCGAGCACGAACTCCCCGTTCCGGAAGAGCGCCCGGGGCGTGGACGACCAGGAGAGCACCTCCGGATGGTGGAGAAGCTCCCGGCCCAGCTGCGAGATGTCATAGGCCGTCGTGTAGTTGACCGAAGACGGGTCGTCGTCCAGTCCGTGCACGTTCTCGTAGTGAGTGTCCTGCAGATTCAACGCCTGGACTTCGTGATTCATCATCGCGACGAAACCGTCGACCGATCCCGCCACGTGTTCCGCAACCGCGACGCAGGCGTCGTTCGCCGACGAGATCGCGATCGCTTTCATGAGATCGCCGAGGGCGAAGACCTCCCCCTCCGCAAGGTAGACCTGGGAGCCGCCGATCCGACTGGCCCAGGCGCTCGTGTGCACCGAGTCAGTGAGCGCGACGCGGCCGGCCTCGACTTCCCGCATGACCACCATCTCGACCATCATCTTGACGATGCTCGCGGGCGGCCGCTTCTCATGGATGCCCTTGTCATAGAGCACGGTGTTGGTCTCGGGCTCGATGAGGATGGCCGCGGCACATCCCGGATCATCGAGCTCCAGCGGACGCCCCACGAACTGCAGGAGTGGGGAGTGATCGACCTGCGTATCGGTGACGGTGGCGTTGCCGGAGCCGCAACCACTGGTGAAGGCACCGGTCGCGATCGCGACGAGACCGAGAACCGCGATCAAAGCACCGTGACGGACTACAAAAAAACCCAGAGCAGGAAAATGGGCACCACGCCGGCGCCCGAAGCGTGAATCGCGCATCGATGTTCCTTTTCTCCCACCGCGTCCCTGCGATGGACCGCCAGTCGCGCCCCGTCCTGTAACTGGTTGAATGGTAACAGCCTAACAGATCCGATCCGCCAACGTCAAACCTCGATGTCGGCCGCAAGTCGACGGCGGCGCCCCCGTCGGCTTTCCGGAACCGTGACCGGAGATCGGCTCCCGTCAGGGGCGTGGCGGGCGGGAAGAACGGCGCAGGCTGCCGAGCAGGAGCGTGAGCAGGCCGAGCAGGATCTCGTCCACGAACGGGATCAGATCCGGATGAAGAGGTCGAGCAGGAAGACGCCGGCGACGAGCACGAATAGCTGCGGAAATCGCAGATGGCCGAAATGGCGGCGGACCAGCATTCCCACGGGGATCGTCGTCATGACGAGATCCTACACCTCCCGGGTCGCCCCTTCGGGATCAACCGTCGACGGTCATGGCGTTGAGCCAATGCGCCGGCTCCTTGAGCTCTCGGTCGTGATCGAGATCCCGCACTCGCCACCCATGGGTGCCTCCGGCTGCCAGGATCTGCTCCAGCTCGTCCTCGTAGAAGAACTTCTCCTCGCCGAAGGCGGGCCGCAGGTCGGTCAGCCAGGTGGCTTCGTCATCGGCCCGCGCGAAGAACGGCCGCTTGATCCAGGCCGGATTGCGCGCCTGGAGGAACTTCAGCACGAAGACATCCTCGCCGTTCACCTGCGCGAGACCTTCGACAGCGACTTTGCCGGGTAGGGCAGACATCGAAGGCCCGCGGGCGGTACGGGCCAGGCCGGAAACCCGTCGGATCGCGGTTCGGTAGATTTCGAGCACACGGGTCAGGGGCAGCTCGAAGTAGTGCTTCGCGCCCGTGTTGCGCTCGATGAACATGTAGTACGGAACGCACCCCAGCTCGACCTGCATCTGCCACATCTTGGTCCAGACCTCGGGATCGTCGTTGACGTTGCGCACCACCGGCGACTGCGTCCGGTACTGCGCCCCCGTCGCCCGAATGCGCGCGATCGCCGCCCGCGCGACGTCCGTGGTGAGTTCCACCCAATGCGAGTGGTGCCCCATGATCGCGAGGTGCTTGCCGTGCCCCACGACCCGATCGAAGAGCCGCAACAGATCGTCCGCGTCCTTGTCGGAGACGTAGCGATACGGCCAGTAGGCGACGGACTTCGTTCCGATGCGGATCGAACGCACGTGATCGAACTCGGGCGCGAGGAGCGGCTCGATGTACTCCTCCAGCTT
>JAGQHR010000403.1 GCA_020431745.1 Candidatus Eiseniibacteriota bacterium | reverse complement strand
GGCCGGCATCGCCTTCTTTTTCGGCTTCGTGCACGGCTTCGGCTTCGCGAGCGTGCTCCGGGAGTTCGGACTGCCGAGCAACGCGCTCGCCGCCTCCCTCTTCGCCTTCAACGCCGGCGTCGAACTGGGGCAGGCCACCATCGTCCTCGCCGTCGCCCCCCTGCTCGCACTGATCCGGGCCAAGGAGCCTCGTCTGACCCGCCCGGTCATCGCGGTCGGGTCCGTCCTGGTCATCCTCGCCGGCAGCTTCTGGTTCGTCGAACGCGTCTTCGCCCGCTGAGCCGCTCGTGTATACTCGGTCGCTCCGCCCACCGACAGGGTAGGGCGGAATCGCGGAGACCGATTCCCTGTTCGCGCAGTCGTCGCGGTGCCGTCCGGCCCGTCGCTGCCCGAACGCACGATGTCCGGAGCGTTGTCAGGAGAGCCTTCCATGTACCGTGAGCACAAGCTGGTCGCCAGTGAGCCGATGGGTCGAAACATGCACCTCTGGCAATACGGCCACTTCGGTCCCCCGCTGCTCGTTTTCCCCTCCGCAGCCGGGATGGCGCACGAGTGGGAAGCGCACGGCATGGTCGAGGCGCTCCAGGATTGGCTGGATCAAGGGAAGCTCAAGCTCTACTGCATCGAGAGCAATGTCGCGGAAGCGTGGACCCGCAAAGAATCGGATCCCAACTGGCGCATCCAGCGCCACCAGACCTACGAGCGCTTCCTCATCGACGAGCTCGTCCCCTTCATCCGCAAGGACTGCGACACTCCCGACATCGCGATCGGTGTGACCGGCACCAGCCTGGGCGCTTTCTACTCCATGAACGCCTGCCTCAAGTATCCCGAGGCGTTCCGCTATGCGCTGTGCTTGAGCGGCCGGTACGACATCCGTTGGATGACCGACGGGTTCTACAACCACGACGTCTATCTATCCAATCCGCTGGACTACGTGCGCAACTTGAACGGCGATCATCTGGAGTCGATCCGACGAAACGTCCACGCGGTCCTCGTCTGTGGTCAGGGACGTTGGGAAGATGGTAACATCGAGGACACGCAAGCCATGGCCCATGCGCTTGGCCAGCAAGGTATCAGCCACGAGCTCGATTTGTGGGGTCACGACGTCGACCATCAGTGGGACTGGTGGAAGAAGCAGGCGCGTTACCACTTGGAACGACGCTTCGTCGGCTGATTCCCCCCGAACCGAGCGGACTGGCACGAGGCCGCTCATCGGTACTAGCGACCGTGGAGCTCCCCCACTCCGCTCGGCCGAAACGACCGGTGCATGCCGATCGCCACGCATACGCGCGAAGGGAGGCGTTCATGAAAACTGCCGCAGCGCTCACCGTCCTCGTCTCCACGCTATTCTGGCCCACAACCGGGTGGGCCGGTCCCAACGCCGGGGGCGCACTCATCCTCGCGCTCTCCGAGGGGACGGTGTACTCGTCCGACCTCGACTACTGCGACAGCATCACGACACTCGATTGTCACAACGCCGTGACCGAGCTGGACCCGTACGACGGTTCGATCGTGGTGCTCAACTGCCTGGCCGTGCTGCCCAACCCCGAACGGGATCTACGCGGCGTCACCTTCGGGATCGACTACGACAACTCGCAGATCTCCATTGTCGACTCCGGCGTCTGCGGCGATCTCGAGATTACGGACGGCGATTGGCCCGCGCCCATGACCGGAACCGCGATTACCTGGTTGACGAGCCAGACCGACGAGCTCATTCCCGTCTACTGGTTCGCGGTCTTGGGATCCGATGAGATGAGCTCGATCGAGGTCACCCCCCACCCGACGCTCGGTGGATTCTTCGCCGACGGGCGCATCCCCTCCAATCTGGACGAGATTGCCGGCTACGGGCGCTTCGGCTTCAACGAACCGGGCGAAGCCTGTGGTGGAGACACGGTCGGCGCTTGCTGCCTCCCCGATTGTTCCTGCGTCTTGACCACGGAGACCGAATGCCCCCTCATGGGCGGCATCTATCAGGGAGACGATACGCGCTGCGATCCCAACCCGTGTTCTTGTCCCATTGGAGCTTGCTGCATCGACGGGAGCTGCATCAGGGTCGACGTGTTCGAATGCGAGCAGCTCGGCGGCGACTACTTGGGGGATGACGTGCCATGCGAACCAGACCCCTGTCCCCCGGTGCCTACGCAGCAGATCAGTTGGGGTGAGCTGAAGAGCACGTATCGCTAGTGTGTGCCGTTCGGCCCACCGGATCCGGGCAACGGCGACCTCCGGCCGCCTTCAGGGGTGAGCGGGTGCCGGGGAGTGGGCCTCGGGAAGGGTGAATCTGTGGAATCGTTTCGTGCGCTTGTTCTCGAAAAGGCCGGGGACGGTATTCGTTGCGGGTTTCGAACGATCGAGCCGGCCGCTCTCCCACCCGGCGAAGTCCTGATCGAAGTCACGCATTCCAGCCTGAACTACAAGGATGGGCTGGCGGTCACCGGAAAGGGGAAGATCGCCCGCAGCTATCCGATGGTCCCCGGAATCGATCTCGCCGGAGTCGTTCGCGAATCGGAAAGCCCTGCGTTCGCTGCCGGTGATCCGGTCCTCGCCACCGGCTGGGGACTGGGTGAGATCCAGTTCGGCGGATACGCGGAGCTCGCTCGAGTGCCTGCCGAAAAACTGACCCCCCTCCCGAACGGTCTCGATGCTCCCCGCGCAATGGCGCTCGGAACGGCAGGATTCACCGCCGTGCTGGCGGTCCAGACCCTGGAGGAGCACGGCCTCCGTCCCGGAACGGGACCGATCTTGGTGACCGGCGCGACCGGCGGCGTGGGAAGCCTCGCGACCCACCTGCTGTCGAAACAAGGGCACGAGATCGTCGCGGTTACGGGAAGGACCGAGCTCACGCCATTTCTAGAAAAGCTCGGCGCGTCCCGGATCCTTCCTCGTCAGGAGCTGGCGCGCACATCCAAGCCGCTCGAGTCCGAACAATGGGCGGGCGCGGTCGACACCGTGGGTGGCGAGATGCTCACGACGATGCTTGCGCAGATGAAGCGAGCTGCGGGTGTCGCGTGCTGCGGCAACGCGCGCGGCCCAGAGCTGCACACTACGGTGTTCCCCTTCATTCTCCGAGGAGTGGCCCTTCTCGGCATCGATTCGAACTGGTGTCCGACCGAGAGGCGGGTGCTCCTATGGCAGCGGCTCGCCGCGGACGTCGATCTCGATCTGCTCGACTCGCTCACCCGGACCGTCCCGTTCTCGGACATTCCGGAAGCAGCCGCACAGATCGTCGACGGAAAGCTCCACGGACGCACGGTCATCGCCGTACGCGACGACACACCCCACACGGCCGCACGCAAGTCATGAACCCGATCGATGGCGGCCCGGGCGAGGCCCGCTGCGAAGAAACCTCGCAGCGGCAGGTGCGACCCGGTTCAAGATCCTGCCAACCAGGACCGACCACGTCGCGATCGCGTCAGGCGCTTTCGTCGCTCCGGTGCGGCGGGTTCCGATCTTCGTCGGGGCCGACCGGTCGCCAGACCCGGCCGGCCCGTTCCAACAGGCGTACCGCGTCCGATGGTCCGTCCGTTCCCGAGTCGTAGTTCGGGAAGTCGGCCCTTTCCCCGGCCCAGGCGTCCAGGACCGGCTGCACGACGCGCCAGGCCTCCTCGACGATGTCGGCCCGCATGAAGAGCGTCGAATCCCCGATCATCACGTCATAGAGCAGCGTCTCGTAACCGACGTTCGGCTCCTTCGGAAACCAGTCGTCGTAGCGGAAGTCCATCTTGACCGGCGCCAGCTCCATTACGGGTCCTCGTCGCTTGACCTCGAACTGGAGGGAGATGCCGTCGTCCGGAGCGATCTGCAGGACCAGCCAGTTCGGGCGCAGCGTGTCCACCGGTTCGTCGCGAAACGCGCTGTAGGGCGCCTGCTTGAATCCGATCGCAATCTCGGTGTCGCGACGGGACATGTGCTTTCCCGTCCGGATGAAGAAGGGAACTCCGGCCCAGCGCCAATTGTCGATCTCGAGCTGCATCGCGACGAAGGTTTCCATATTGGAGTCCACGGCGACATCCGGTTCGCCGCGGTAGGCGTTCGCTTTCTTGCCCAGCACGGTCCCGGGGCCGTATTGGCCCCGGACCGCTCGCGCCGGCTGCACGGCGGGGATGGCTGAGAACACTTCCACCTTTTTCGACCGGATCGCTTCCGCTTCGAAGCTCGTCGGCGGCTCCATGGCGACCATCGACAGGAGAGCGAAGACATGGTTGGGAACCATGTCCCGCAAGGCTCCCGTGCGCTCGTAGAACTTGCCGCGGCGCTCGACACCGACCGTCTCCGCCACCGTGATCTGCACCTG
>JAGQHR010000402.1 GCA_020431745.1 Candidatus Eiseniibacteriota bacterium | reverse complement strand
GCGAACGGCAATCCTCCGATCGGGCGAGCGAGATGGGGGCTCGCGTTCGGTCTCGCGGCGCTCGTCATGATTCTGTCCCTTCGTCCGGTCGGAGCTCCCGCCCGCTCGCAGGAGTCGATGGGGACGCTGCAGATGGCGGTCGCCATGCTGGCGGATGGGCGAATCGAACAGGCCGATCGTGCCCTGGCCCGTGCCACCGATCTCTATCCGGAGAACGCGCTGGCCTGGAAGCATCGACTCGAGCAGACAGCCCGACAACAGGGGACGGAAGCGGCCCGGGCGCTCTTCAGCGGAGTCCCGCCGGCGACGCGCGAGGATGCGGACCTGCGATTCGTCCGTGGGATCCTGGCGGAGGCGAGCGGCGATCTGGTGGAAGCCGACTCGGCCTATCGAGCCGCGATCTCGGTGCGGGGTCGGTTCCCGGAGGCCGAAGCGCGATTGGCGGCGATCTGGGCCCGTCGGGGTGAGATCGAGCCCGCGGAAAGCCTGTTGACCATCGCGACGCGAGCTGGTCCGGCCCCACCCTCTGTCTTCCTGCAGCTCGCGACTCTGCGGCGGCAGCTGGGGGATGTCGACGGCGCGTCCGACGCGATCGCGAACGCCGGCAATGACCGCGCCACGATTCCGACGGGGCTCCAGGCTTGGATTCATCTCCGTCGGGGGGAAACGGCCTCGACCGAGAGCGCGTTGTCGAACGGCAAGCCGGAGAGCGGACCGGCGGAACGCGACCGGATCGCGCTGCGGATGCAGGCGTTGCTCGTCGAGGGACGCGCCGAAGAGGCCGAGGCCCTCGGACGCTCCGCGTGGCCCTTGCGGGACGACGGTGACTCCTCGACGATGGCGATCCGGTACTACGGAACGCTCGCTGCGATCGAGCGTGGGGCCTCCACATCCGCGTGGCAGACGCAGTGGAGTCTGAGCGCCGCCGACTTCAGTCTTCTGCAAGACCTGTTGGAATCCCGGGTCGGTCCCTGGGGTGCGGCACCGGCACCGGCGACTCGGCGCGCGCTGCACCGGCTGCGCCTCGCCGCGCCCGCGGTTGCGGAAGCCCTGACCCGTCTGCTTCGCGAAGAAACCGGCGTCCACATCGATGCCGAAGGAGCGGAAGATCGCTGACGAGGCCCGTTCATCGCCCGGACAGCCGGTCGAGCTGCGTCGTCAGGCGCGCGACCTCTTCGCTTCGGGTCGCCGCCAGGTCCTGCTGCTCTCTCGGATCGGCATCGAGATCGAAGAGCTGGATCGCTCCGCGGCTGCTCCGGATCAGCTTCAGACTCCCCGCGCGCACGCACTCGAGGCCGACATCGAACCGCTCGAGCGAGGCCTCGGGATACTTTCGTCCCCAATAGTCATGGATCAGCTTCTGGGGTCGGGCGTACTCGGCGAGCAGATCACGATCGGTGTCCGGCGGGCGGGATACGACACTGACTCCCGCCACGTCGGAAGACGGGGGCAGGTGCAGCAGGTCGAGGATCGTCGGCATCACGTCGATCGTGCAAACCGGATCCGACATGACCGTGCCGGCGGCGATCTTCGCGGGGAAACGCATCAGCATGGGAATGTGCAGCAGCTCTTCGAACAGCGCGAACTCGTGTCCCGTCAATCCGTGCTCACCCAGAAGCTCGCCGTGGTCCGCCAGCACGATCAGCAGGGTCTCGTCGAGTAGCCCGGCGTCCTCGAGAGCGGTGCGAACGGCGCCCACCTGGTCGTCGAGGTACGCGACTTCCGCGAGGTAGAGCGCACGCCCATCCGCCTGCTCGGGGTCGCTGATCGATCCGCGCACGACTACCTGTTCCGCGTCTTCGATCGAGCGCGCCCGCGCCGCGGGTGTCAGGCCGACCCGTGCTTGGACCGCGGGCGGTGGCCGATAGGGAAGATGCGCCTCGAAGTAGTTCACGAAGAGAAAGAACGGTTCGGTGGTTCCGGCGCGTTCCTTCAGAAACCGCTGCACCCGCTCGGTAGCGAGTCGGCCGCCTTTGTCCGGTTCCCCACGCGCGTCCTTGTAGACTTCCTGATAGGTCTGGAAACCCTGCTCCATCCCGCTCTGCGCGTGCAGCCAGCCGTTGCAGGTGAAACCGGCCGTACGGTAGCCGTGATCCCGGAGGATCTCCGCGAGGGTCACCTCGGAGGCGTCGAGCACGTAGCGGCCGTGAATCGCGCCGTGACGGTGGGGATATTGCCCGGTGAACAGGGATCCGTGAGCCGGCACGGTCCAGGGGGCCGGCGAGTAGGCGTGGGAAAAGACCATCCCTTCGGACGCGATGCGGTCGAGATTCGGTGTGAGCGAGCCGCCGACGCCACTCGCCCCGATGGCATCGGCCCGTACGGTGTCCAACACGAGAATGACCACGTTCGGCGGCCGCTGCGGAGAGCTGCAACCGGCCAGGATCAAGAGCAGCAGCCGGAGTCCGGCCTGCCACTGCCGGCTCGAGGTGCCGCGAGTCCGCGGTCCGTCGTTCTCGTGTAGGTGCAAAACCAGGTCCTTTCGCGACGCCGGTCGGAGTTCGCGGGGCAACGCGAGTGTGAGGGGGAGATCGGGTTCGTTCAAGGGCGGCGCGGCCTTCCGACGGGGTCGGCCGGGCCGGAATCCCGGGGTCTGTGGACTGCGTCGAGGCGATCGAACACGGGGCCGGCAGGGGCACGGGGCGGAGGAACTTGGATACGATGGTTCGTTCGGTGGGGCCGGCGCCCGTGCACCGGTGGATACGAGACGGGATCGTGTTTCCCCGCAATGCGCACTTCCTCGTTCCCTGATCCGCGTAGCAAGGGACCCTGCCTTGATTCCGAGTGCGCGGTCGCTATACTCGCCGTTTTGGCGTCGACCAGTCGATTCACGCGCCCGCTCGGGGTGAGGGACGATCCATGAGCACCAAACACGTGTACTTCTTCGGAGGCGGCAGGACCGAGGGCAAGGGGACCATGAAGGGTCTGCTCGGAGGCAAAGGAGCGGCGTTGGCCGAGATGACCGCCGCCGGCATCCCGGTGCCGCCCGGCTTCACCATCACCACCGAGGTCTGCACCCTCTTCACCCAGGGCGGAGTTCCACCGGAGGTCGCGGCGGAGCAGGGGGCCGCCCTCGCCCAGCTCGAGGAGGTCGTGGGACGTCGACTCGGGGACCCCGAGGATCCCCTCCTCGTCTCGGTCCGTTCGGGTGCCAAGTTTTCCATGCCCGGGATGATGGACACGATCCTCAACCTCGGTCTGAACGACCGCGCGGTCAAGGGCCTGGCGGCGCGCACGGAGAATCGGCGCTTCGCCTTCGATTCGTATCGACGTTTCCTGCAGATGTTCGGCAACGTCGTACTGGGGATCGACAAGGAGGTTTTCGAGAAGGAGCTCCGCAAGCTCAAGAACGCACGGAACGTCAAGGACGATCAGGATCTTTCCGCCGATGACTTGGCCGAGCTCGTGAAGACCTTCCAGGGAGTCATCGAGCGCGAGACGGGGGAACCGTTTCCGCAGGATCCGCGGGTGCAGCTCGATCGCGCGCGCGACGCCGTTTTCCGTTCCTGGAACAACGAGCGCGCGGTGTACTACCGCCGGCAGAACGGAATCGCCGACGATCTCGGAACGGCGGTCAACGTTCAGGCGATGGTCTTCGGCAACAAGGGGCCGACCTCCGGGACCGGAGTCGGCTTCACGCGCAATCCGGCGACGGGCGCCCACGAGTTCTACGGAGAATACCTGCTGCACGCGCAAGGCGAGGACGTCGTGGCCGGAATCCGCACTCCCAAGCCCCTCTCGTATCTCGAGACCGAGATGCCGGCCGTCTATGCCCAGCTGCGGGAGATCACGAGTCGGCTCGAGAAACACTATCGCGACGTGCAGGACTTCGAATTCACGATCGAGGAAAACAACCTCTACATGCTGCAGACGCGTTCCGGCAAGCGGACGGCGCAGGCGGCCGTGAAGATCGCCGTCGACATGGTGCAGGAAGGACTGCTGTCGAAGGAGGAGGCGATTCTCCGCGTCGGTGCAGCCCAGCTGGACCAGCTCCTCCACCCGCGTCTCGATCCCGAGGCGGAGGCGGAGCTGATCGCGACCGGCCTGGCGGCGTCTCCGGGGGCCGCCGTCGGCAAGATCGTCTTCGAACCCGACGAAGCGGTGGAAGCGGCCGCACGCGGGGAGGCGGTCATTCTCGTGCGGGCGGAGACGAACCCCGATGACATCCGCGGAATGGATGCCGCCCAGGGAATCCTCACCGCCACGGGCGGGATGACCTCGCACGCCGCAGTCGTCGCGCGGGGGATGGGAAAGTGTTGTGTGGCGGGATGCGGAGCTCTCGAGATCCATGAAGAGGA
>JAGQHR010000401.1 GCA_020431745.1 Candidatus Eiseniibacteriota bacterium | reverse complement strand
TCCTTCGACGACGAAGGCTCCACTCCCATGGCCGGGAAAGGCGTGTCGGCCGCTCCGGTGCAGCGCGGCGTCAGGATTCGGGGCGATCAGGTCGTGGCTTCGGTAAGCCGGCGCCGCGAGGTCTTGCGCCCCGCGAACAGAGGATCGCTCACGTCCAGCTTCTCTACCTCGATCACGAAGCGCTTCCGCTTGCGCTCGTAGAAATTCGAGCGCTCCAGGTTCTCCCGCTGCCGGTAACCCTGCGCGAGGCGCGCGCAACGGTCGACGAGCACTTCGGCGACGCGGTACCGCTGCGTCGGCGTGAGATGACCGCTCTGGAACGACTTCTCGAGAGCGTACACGCGATACCGATCCAGGCTCCATCCGGTCTTCGGCTTGGCGGGTGCTCCCGACTGGAGTTGCTCCGCGAGGCGGGCGATCTGATACCGGGATCCGATCCGGAGCCAGAAGTCGAAGTCCTCGCACGCCGGCAGGTTCTCGTCGAACGGAGCGTCCCAGCCCAAACAGCTGCGGCGCAGGACCGCCCCCGTCAGGGACAGTCCGGGAGGCTGCACCGCCTCGTCGAACTCGACGAGCTGGGGCACCGGCTTGCGTCGGGGCGAGCTCGGACGGCCACCGGTGGGGGCCTTCGGACCGATCAGGGCGTGGAGGTCGCGGTGGGTGTCGAGGACGTCGATCTGGACCGCCAGCTTCTTCTTGTGCCAGACGTCTCCCGGTTCGGCGAATGCGATGTACTCGCCGACCGTGCGGGTCACGGCCCGGTTTCGGGCTGCGCCCACCCCGCGCGAAAGCACCTGATGCAGATAATGGATGAGGGTGTTTCCGCGAATCATCTGGATGTAGCGGGTGCCGGTTTCCTCCTGGAGTGATTCCAGCCAGGCCCGTTCCGCCCTGCTCGGATCCGGTCCCAGATGAGCCAGCATCTCCACGCCGGTTCCATCCGTGGACCCGTCATCGGAAACGAGCAACTCGTAGTCGTCGTACGTCTGGTTGAGAATGGAATCCACGGTGGCCCGCACCGCTTCCTTCTGACTCGAACACGGAACGACCACGGATACACGTGCCATGCGTCTGCTCCTTCCCTGTAGACGGCGTCCTCGAGAGCGTCACGGAATCCGCGAGACCGGTGGTCCCGGGACTGCCGCATGCAAATCGCGCCGCTGACGTTGTAGCAACGTGGCAAGACGGATCCGGCTCATCGGGCATCCTCCCGCATGAGACCGACGCGATTCTCTGGATGTGTCGTCGTTGGAACTGCCCTGCCCCTTCCGGTGGTGGCGCGATCCATCGCTCCGACCGGTGGTGGAGTCAGCATTCCGAAGCGTGGCCCGGGAGCTGTGATCCACCTCAAGTTCTGCGATCGCAGCATCATACCCGTGAACGAGACCTTTGGTCAAGGCGGGTCTGGGATCGGGGCGCAATGGGAGACGAAAACCCGTCGGAGCGGCCAAGAGAAAGGACCCCGTGATCGTGGATCACAGGGTCCTCATACCGTTAGGCCGTTCCTACCTGAGCAGCAACGCGGTAGCTAAGGCGCATTGACTGGTTGCAGAGAGCTATGGCCTGAACTTTGTCCGAGACCTCGACCCGGTCGACCCTCGGACCACTTGTTGCGAGAAAAAATCCACCCCACCGCCACCTCAGGAATCGTTTCAGCCGGGTTCGCATCACCTCCTTCGCAAGGAAATCCTCAAATCTTGGAGGATCGCTGGGATCCGAATTCGGTTGGCGAGTCTACGCTCGCGCGTCGTTCTAGCGGGCCGAGCCCGCAAACCCGTGGTGTCTGGCGTCCCTCGCTTCGCTTTTCGCCTAGAGCCTATGTTTATACCGCTGTCAAGGTTAGCCCCGTCTACGGGAGGCTGTCAACCGTGATGTCAAAAGCAGATGGATCTCTAAATCGTCGCCGCATTACCGCAAGCAGCACGTAATGTCGTTGCGCTAAGCTGGCGTTTTCAAACTGGTTACGGTTCCTTCCCGCCACGCTCGTCAGCGGCCCCAGCGACGGCCGGAGTCCGCATCCCGGCTGCCCGAAGACCGGTCCCGACTTCCGCTGCTGCTTCGGGTCGTGCCACTGCTGCGCCCCGTCGAGCGGCTGGGAGCCTGTACGCGCGGTGAGGAGTGGGATCGATCCGTCCGCGGTGTCTGCACCCGGCTGCGATCCCGATCGGACCAGGACTGCCGTCGGTCCGGCGTCCGCGTCACCGCCGGATCGCGATAGCGATCGGTCCGTGGGGTGCGGCTCCGATCGATCGAACGCCGGGCGGGATCGCTCGAACGACGGGTAGTGTCGCGGGAGTAGCGTCTCTCGCTGCGGGTCCGGTCGTTGCTGCGATCCGCGTAGGAATGACGGGTGCCGGAGTCATAGCCGTGGTACCGCACGTGACTGTCGTAGTGGTGATAGACCCGCGGGTAGTGCGCGAAGCAGTAGCTTCGGTAGTAGGCGGGCCAATATCCGTACCAGCTCCACCAGCTTCGGCTGAGGCAGCCGCCGTAGTACCAGCCGAAGTCGACGGTGCGGAAGGGATAGTAGTAGCCGTAGTAGTAGGGCGAGCAGTACCAGTAGTAGCCGAACGGATCATAGGCGAAGGACAGCGTCACGCTGCTGGGCTGCGAACGATAGTAGTCGTTCGCGTAATAGTCGTCGGTCCAGTCCGCGTCGTCACGCTCGTCTCCGTCGTCCCCGGTCGCGATCAGGGCGCGCACCAGATCATCCGAGGCGCCCATGTTCTTGAGCGCGAGGATGTCCTCGGTATCGAGCTGGAAGCGGGCGTCTTCGGCGTCGACCTGATCGAGGATCACCGATTCGCTGACGCCGGCGCGGAGGAGATCGAGGACGTCGGACACCGACATCGCCCAGGCCGGGGACGCCAGTGCGAACAAAGCCAGCATCAAAGCTGCGAAGTGGCGCATGAGGCACTCTCCTTCGGGACGTTGAAGCCCCGGGTTGACGGACGGAATCTCGCCACTGTCGTTCTCTTCCGATGGTACCGGTTTCCGTCGGGGCGGGTCAACGCGGCCCGCCCCGGGCGCACGCACTTCGTACGCCCGATCTTTCCGGTCCGTTGAATCAGCGCGGCGGTTCCAAGTGGTTCCACTCGTCCTTTTCGAGGTCGTAGAGCCAGACATCGCCGCCGGTTGTGCGCAAAAAGCCGAACGTGACCATTTCCTCGATCGACTTCGCCGGCACGGGAAGCGGGAGGATGTGGGTCTCCTTGCCCTGATCGCGGAACGCTTCGTCGATCGTCTGCCATTTCCGGCTGGGGGAGTACTGCCATAGCGTGCCGTCCGCCGTCAGCACGCCGCCGACGGAGAAGATCCGGAGAATCGGCGACGGCGCGGGATCCTGCGCCGCGGCCGGCCCCGGCAAGAGGGCTGCCGCGAGCCACACCCCGGCGACGAACACGGTCGTCGTGATGGCCGCGCGCGCGCCCCGGAGCCGTGGAAGCCGACCCGCGCCGCCGGTCCGATCGAGGGCGATCTGGCCGCGATCCTGGTGAGCGAACTGTCCCGGTGATCTCATCGCATTCTCCTTCTGGGTACGGGCCCCCACCGCTCCTGTCCGGGCAACGGGGTTCCTGAGTCTCCTGTACGGGTCGTCTCGCTCTCGCTCTCGAACTCAGTCTCGGCAAAATCTTCGCGGGGCGCGACCCCTAGAACGAGCGAGAGCCGCGTTTCGTTCCCGGTCGTCAGCGAAGTCGGACGACTCGGAGGGTCACGGTCTGGCCCGCGCTCCGGGCCCGGATCCAGTAGATCCCCGCACCGACCCGGTTGCCGTCGTCGCTCCGTCCATCCCACGGGATCAGGTGGACGCCCGGCCGCAGCGATCCGTCGACGAGATGCTGCAACCGGCGTCCCCGGACGTCGAACACCCCCAGGTCGAGCCGCGCGGAGGACGGGATCCCGACGCGGAACAGGAAGGCGTCGCGCGAAGGGTTCGGGCTCGCCAGCGAGACCTCCAACCGCGTCGGTGCCGGAGGATGGTATCCGTGCGGGTACGGTCCGTATACGACGACCTGTCCGGTGACGTAGCGCACGCGGAACCGATACTCGTAGTCGGAGTCGGGCGTCGCGGTCCGGTCGAAGAACGAGATCCGGCCCATGGCGTCCGGGGTCAGAGGGTCGGAGAGGACGTGCCAGACCAAGTCCCGCTGGTCCTGTCGTTCCACGATCGCGCCCTCGGCGCGCGGGGACGTGGGGACGGTGAGCTGGATCTGCACGCCGTCGGGTTGACTCGTGAGCTGATGATAGGGGAGCTCGGTCGGGATCAGATCCTGCACGTGAAGGGTGATCGGCATCGTGAAC
>JAGQHR010000400.1 GCA_020431745.1 Candidatus Eiseniibacteriota bacterium | reverse complement strand
TGAATCCCGAGAGTCGCCGACGAGGATCCGGAGTCGCCGATTCCCGAAGCGCATCAACAACGATTCGAGCCGGCGGACGGCGATCCGCGCCCAACGCACCGTGTCGGATGCATGTCCGAGCCGGGCGTGCGCCCGCGCGACGACGAGCGCCATCTGAGGTCTCTCGAGCATGGCCGGAAACTGCGTGGCTGAGCGATACGCGCCCAAAGCGAGGCCGAGGGCGAGTCGTGGCCGACCCCGTTCGAGGTGAAGCTCGGCGACGAGCGCACGAGCCCGCGCTCCCTCCCCGTGGGGATCGTGCTTGTCGAGGTAGGCGCGACTCCGGAGTAGCCAACGGCGCGCCTCCTCCAAGTGACCCGCAGCGAGGTAGAGCCGGGCGATCTCCACGCCGACCCGATGGGTGTGGGCAACCGACTCCGAGCGTTGCCAGAAGCGATGGGCTCGGTGCAGGTGAACCAGGGCCTCCTGTCGTTCCCCGCGCGCGGCCAAGAGGCGGCCGTAAACGAACGAGGCGTGCGCGGCATCCAACTCGAGACCGACCTCCGCGAACATTTCCGAGGCCGCCCGTGCGTCCGGAATCGCCGCTTCGAGCACACCGACGGACGCGAAGAAGCCCGCCAATTCGCGATGGAGCCAGGCCTCGGCGCGCGCATCACCGCGCGCCTGCAGCTCTTCGCGCAGGCTCGCCATCTTCGCCACGCCCTCGTCCCAACGTCCGTGCCCGAGTCCGGCCACCAGACGGATGGCGCGGCTCGTGAGCTCTGGGATGACCGCCCCGATTCCGTGGAAGAACGCCTCCGATCGCGCGCAGAGCGCCTCCGCTTCCCGGGTTTCGCCCAGGAGCAGAGAAACCGTTCCCAGATTGTGGGAGACGAGGGCGGCATCCTGGGTGGCGCCGGCGTTCTCGAAGGCACGGAGAGCGTTCCGGTATCGATCGCGGGCCCGATCGAATCGGCCCACGTTGTACCATCCGGTCGCGACGTTCGTTTCGAGACGAGCGCGCAAGAGCGGCTCGTTCGATCCGACGAGCTTTGCCGCGGTGCTCGCGACCCTCTCGGCTTCCCGCGGGCGCCCGACCGATGCGAGCGCGAACGTCCACCCGCTTCTCGTCTTGGCTTCCTCCAACGAGAGCCCCAGTTTTCGGTACTCGTCCGCAGCGTTCGCGTAGAGATCGAGAGCGATCTCCATGCGACCGCTCGCCGACTGGGCGTGGGCCTCGAGGCGGCTCAGTGCCGGTCGGGATGCCGGAAGCTCCTCCGCCGCGCGACTCGATCGCAGGTGCTGCAAGGCCTCCAAGGCCTTGGCCGGCCGTACGCGACAGCTCGCGAGCAACGATTGATAGAGCGTGGCGAAAACGACCGTGGGATCGGGCCGCGCTTCGTCCGGACCTGCCGGATCGGTCCGTGACCACTCCATGAGGAGAAAGCGATTCGGGGGGAGGGACAACAACCGCTCGATCGGTGCCAGCAGATCCGCTTCGGTCGTGGGCAGGGTGCGATCGTTCATCCGCGGGTCCGCGCCATCCGGACTCGGCTCCCTCGTCGCTCCGGCGACTGCGCTCCGGTGCCCACGACGCTACGGAACGAAATCGATCGCGGCCGCCGGCTCCACGAATCCGTACTGGACTCCGTTCGACGGCACGATGGGCGACGCGGTGTCCCGCAGGTATCCGACGGCCTCCCGGGAGGCGATGCTCCGTCCCGACATGACGAGCGCGATGCATCCGGTCACGATCGGAGTGGCGATGGACGTCCCCTGCGCACTCCGCAACGCATCCGGCGGATAGGCGCTGAGGATGTTCTCGCCCGGTGCTGCCAAGTGGATGAGGTGTCCGCTACCGGAAAAGCCGGAAAGGATGCGCTTGGCGTCGACCGACGCGACGCCGAGTGCGAAGGGAGAGGTGGCGGGGTACTTCGGGCTCGCGTTTCCGTAGTTCCCGGCGGCCGCTACCGCGGAAGCGCCCGACTGGAACGCATCCCGCAAGGCGAGCTGTGTCGACGCGTTGCTGGCCGAGAGGCAGAGGCTGAGGTTGACGATGTCGGCTCCGATTTTGCGGGCGACGTCGATTCCGCGCAGGATGTCCCAGAGGCTGCCGACGCCGTCGTCGTTGAGCACGCGGATCGGAATGACGGTGGCTTTCGGTGCGACGGTTAGGAGGACGCCTGCGACGTGGGTTCCGTGTCCGTAGGCTTCGTCGATCTCGCCGTCGCGGTCGTTGTCCAGTCCGTCGTGCTCCTCCCGTGACGAGAATCCCCAATCCGGCGTCAGCTCCAGCAGGGAGCCGTCCGTGAAGAACGGATGCTCGAAGTAGGCGCCCGTGTCGAGGGCGGCGATGACCACTCCTTCGCCGCCGGTGACGTCGTGCAGCTCCGCAAGCCCCATCTCGTCGAACCATTGCTGGTCGTCCACCGTCTCGCGGGACCATTCCCCTTCGTAGAATCCCAGGAAGAGATTCTGGCCCTCACCGAGCGTGACCACGATGTTCTCGTCCGAGGCCAACGCTCCGGGCTCGCCGACGAGGTCCTCCGCGTCGACTCCGGGCGGGAGTCCGTAGCGGGCGACCGGACCTTGCTCACTGTCCAGGACTTCGAGAAGAGAAAGCTGGTGGGAGTCGGCGAACGCTTCGGGCGATGTGGAACCGTCCAGAGTGACGATGGCTTCTCGATCGTTCCAGGGGGTCAAGGGAGCCGGCACCGGCTCGATCGGGTCCACGGTTACCCGGACGGTACCCGCTCCACCATCGAGAATCGTCCCGGGGTCGTGTCCACACCCGAACGCCGTGGCCGCGATGCTCACCAGGAGGAGCTGCCGGAGGGATGGGTGCCGGTGCTCCGAAGGCCCCGGGGTCGCTTGCTTGGTCCGCATCGTGGCACTCCCGTCGTTGCTTCCGACGATCGCATCGGATCCCGGCGTCGTTCCGCAGTGTCATGGTAGTGGCGGACTCGAGCCGCTCGGCGGAGAACGGGATCGTGCTCCGGAGCAAGGGAGGCGCCACAGCGGATCAGATACAAGAAAATGAGCATCCTCATTTTCTCATGGGCGAACGGATGGATCCAAGCGGGATTCGCACCGGGCCGGGGAGGGTGCGATCGAGCGCGTCAGTCGTGAGTGGCGACGACGAGGGCCTCTCCGGATCCGTAGTGCAGCTCGATGGACCAGGGAGGGGCGAGGAACTCATCGAAGCGAAAGACCTCGCCGTTGCCGACCCGGGTCGCCGCGACGACGTGATCGCCGGCTATGAGCGCGAGGCGAACTTCGGCATCCTCCGCCTCGAGCCAAACGGTTCCGGCGATCGTCCAGGCGTTGGTTCCGGTCCGGCTGGCCTCGACGGAAACTTCACCCCCTGCGAAGAGGCACGATCGGGAGAACGGGCCGGCATCCGTACCGGACAGTGCCGGGGCCGCTTCGTCCGACGCGCGGACATCCGGTTGCAGCGTGTGCTCACGGGAAGCGCGCGCCGGCGCGGACGCGAGGATTTCTCGGCGTTGCCAGCGCTCGAGGACGTCCGCCGCCAACCCACGGGGCGTCGGAAACCAGGGATAGTCGCCGAGGTTCGTGCCCAGCTCCTCGGGATCGTCCGACCCGTGTGGAGGCCGATGATCGTTCATGGACGACTCCTCAGAATGCTCTTCAAGCGTTCCAGACACCGGCTTCGGTTCGGGCCGATGGAGCCTCGCGGAATCGAGAGCCGGTCGGCGATCTCGTCGTAGGTCAGTCCCCGCAGGTCGAAGAAGAGCGCGCGGAGCAGCTGCGCGCATCGTTCGTCCAATTGGGACAATCCTTGTTCGACCCGGTTCCGCTTTTCTGCAGCCTCGATGATCGAATCCGGAAGCGACTCCGGATCGACGAGCGCGGAGGATAGCTCCGGAATCATCCGTCGCCGTTGGATGGCCGTCTTGTATGCGATCCGGCGCGTGGCCACCATCAGCCAGCCCGGAAGAGCCTTGGGCTGGCGGATCCGGGCCGCCGAGCGCAACAGCTCGAGAAACGCCTCCTGAAAGACGTCGGCGCAATCTTCGGGCGCGAGTCCGGTTTGCCGCGCGGTCGAGTAGACCAGATCCTGGTATCGGTGGACGAGCTCGGCCCAAGCATTCCGGTCCCCGTCCGCACAGGCCGCAAGGAGCGCGGCATCGCTCGAAGTGCTTCCGAGCTCGGTTCTTGTCGGGATCGGATCATCGAGACGTTCCACTCTCTTATTGTAGCGGACGCCGACGATGGTACCGCGATCGTTTTTGTGTTGGTCGTGCGTCGAGTCCTCGTCACCGGTCGGAGGTCGTGACGGAGCCCTCCGCTCGGTCCCTTT
>JAGQHR010000399.1 GCA_020431745.1 Candidatus Eiseniibacteriota bacterium | reverse complement strand
TGGTGCCAGCGGTCCGGGCGGGGGTGGGGCTCAACTTCGGCATCCCGCTCGGAATGGTATGTGGGCTCTTCGGCACCGTGGTGGTGATGAACGGGCACGGGGAAGGCTTCGGTGGGCTCCTGGCCGCGATGGCCATCGGGGGTGTCGTCGGGGCAGTCGCCGGGATTCTCTTTGCCCGGTTGCTAGAAGCGGTGCGCGGGCAGGAGATGATGGTCGGCATGTACGTCGGATTCGGCGCAGTAGCGGGTGCATCCATCCTGTGGGCGCTGGCGCCGGTCAAGAATCCGGAGCTCATCTTCGCGATCGGCGGTCGGGGCGTTCGGCAGACGCTGCTCCTGGAGGGATACTTCAAAGGCGTGCTCGACCGCTTCGGTGCATTCCCGCTCGGGCAGGGGACGGTGCCCACCGGGCTGCTTCTTTTCTGGCTTCTCACCTGTGGGTTGATGGCGCTCTTCCTGCGCACGCGGACCGGACTCGCTCTGACGGCGGCCGGTGCCAATCCACGCTTCGCCGAGGCAAGCGGGATCAACGTCCGGTCGATGAGGACGCTGGGAATCGCGATCTCGACCGCGCTCGCCGGCGTGGGGATCGTCGTTTTCAGTCAGTCCTACGGTTTCGTGCAGTTGTACAAGGCGCCCCTCCTGATGGCGTTTCCGACCGTTGCGGCGATCCTCATCGGTGGTGCCTCGGTGCGGCAGGCCAAGATCTCGCACGTGATCATCGGCACCTTCCTCTTCCAGAGCGTGCTCACCACCTCGCTGCCGCTGGTCAACGATCTCGTGCAGGGGCGGGGAAGCGCGCAAGCGCTGGGCAACATCCCCGAGATCGCCCGACTCGTGATCTCGAACGGGATCATCCTCTATGCCCTGACGCGGCGGGAGCGCTGAGTGATGGCGCGATCATCCTTGGGCAGCACGCTCGCTTCGGGTCTCGGAAAGAACCTAGTCCCGCTCCTCTTCGCCACGCTCTGCGTGACCGGAATCCTCTGGGCAAAGATCTCGATCCCGTTTCTTCTCACCGACGTCGTGCCGCGGCTGTCGCGCAACCTCTTCCTGGTGCTCTCGCTGATCATTCCGGTGGTCGCGGGGATGGGGCTCAACTTCGGAATCGTCATCGGAGCGATGTGCGGCCAGGTAGGACTCATCCTCGTCGAGAACGCCGGAGGTCAGGGGCTGGGCGCTCTGGGATTGGCGATGGGACTTTCGCTGCCGCTCTCGCTCTTCTTCGGGTGGCTCACCGGGCTCCTCCTCAACCGGGCGAAGGGCCGCGAGATGATCACCGGGATGATCCTCGGTTTCTTTGCGAACGGCGTCTATCAGGCGGTCTTCCTGCTGCTGGCCGGGCCGGTGCTGCCGTTCCACAATCAGAACGTTCTCCTCGACGGCGGTGTCGGGTTGGTCAACACGATCGATCTGGTGGGAACGGGACGGCAGTTGGACGCGTTGATCCGTCCCTCCGTCAGGGTTTCGATCTTTCCCATCTACTTCCCGGTCGCGACGATTCTGGTCTCGGTCCTGCTCTGCTTCGCGATTCGTTGGTACCTGAGGACGAAGTCGGGCCAGGACCTGCGTGCGGTGGGGCAGGACATGCACGTGGCCGAGATCTCCGGGATCGGAGTCGATCGATCGCGGGTGCGCGCAATCATGATCTCGACCTGTCTCGGCGGCATCGGACAGATCATCTTCCTGTCGTCGTGGGGGACCTTCAACACGTACCAAAGCCACGAGCAGGTGGGTCCCTACGCGATTGCGGCCCTGCTGGTTGGGGGGGCGACCGTGGTGCGGGCCACCATCTGGCACGCCATTCTCGGCACCCTACTCTTCCACACTCTGATCTCGGTGGTTTCGATCGCCGGCCAGACTCTCGTGCCCTCGTCGTGGGGCGGCTCCCAGATCGGCGAGTACATCCGGGAGTTCCTCGTCTACGCGGTCATCGCGGTGACGCTCGCGCTGCACGCCTGGCGCGCCAAGAAGGCATGACTTGCTGGAAAGGCGGGCCGACCCGTACGCTGGTCGACGCGACGTGGGCCAGCTCGTCCGGGACCGTGCCTCGTCCGCGGTCGACCAACCGAAGGGGGAACTCCATGCATCCGATTCGATTCGTCCGGGTTCCGGCGTGGGGCCTGCTGGGCCTGCTCGCGCTGATCGGGGTGGGCTGTGGCGGCGAGAAGACATCCGACGCGCCCTCCGACCAAGCGGCGAGGTCGGGCGAGACGGCGACGACGACGGCTCCGGACGCGCCGTCGTTCGATTTCAAAGTCGGGATCATGACAGGGACGGTCTCGCAGGGCGAGGACGAGTACCGCGGCGCGCAGCGGATGATCCGCAAATACGGCGCGGATCACATCCGTCACGTCACCTACCCGGACAACTTCATGACCGAGCAGGAAGCGATGATCTCGCAGCTGCTCAATCTCGCCGCGGATCCGAAGATCAAGGCGATCGTCTTCGCGCAGGGCGTGCCGGGATCGATGGCGGCCATGAAGCGGATCGACGAGCTGCGTCCCGATATCGAGTTCCTGATCTACGAGCCGCACGAGGACCCGCATCAGGTTTCGGAGTACGCCGACGTCAGCATCATCACGGACAATCTGAAGCGCGGGGAGACGATCGTGGAGCTGGCCCACGAGATGGGCGCCAAGACGTTCGTCCACTATTCCTTCCCGCGCCACATGAGCCAGGAGCTGATCAGCCGGCGGATGAAGATCATGGAAGAGACCTGCCAGAAGCTGGGCATGGAGTTCGTCTTCGCCAACGCGCCGGACCCGACGGGAGACCAGGGGCTGCCCGGCGCGCAGAAGTTCATCCTCGAGGACGTGCCGCGTGAGATCGAGAAGTACGGGACCGATACCGCGTTCTTCTCCACCAACTGCGGGATGCAGGAGCCGCTCATCCGCTCGTGTGCGGACAATCACGCGATCATGCCGGAGCAATGCTGCCCCTCGCCGACCCACGGCTATCCCGGGGCGCTCGGGATCGCGATCGCGGAGGGCCAGGCGGGCGACATGGGGGCGATCCGCAACGCCATCCAGGAGAAGGTGGTGGCGGCCGGGAACAGTGGTCGGATGGCGACCTGGCCAGTCTCGACCGGGATCGTGGGAATCGAGGCCCTCACCGAGATCGCGATCCAGTCCGTCCAGGGCAAAGTGAGGGTGAACGATCCGGACGTGATCGTCGCGGAGCTGCAAAAGGCTGCTGGAGCGAAAGTTACAGTTCACCCCTTTGAGGACGTCGACAACTACTATATGTTCCTCATGGACAGCGTGATCTTCTGATCCGCGCCACGAGTTCGCCCTTCGGGGCCACCGGAATGCGCGTCAGAGGATGAGGGTCAGCCGCCTAGCGGCGTTTGCCTCATCTTCTGGCGTCGCTTCTTTTTTTTGCCCGCAATCGGGTCCCGCTGGGCAGGTCGCTCGGCGAATGTTGGCGTCGTCGGCTTCCATGCCTGCCTCCGCGGTGAGCGCCGTTTCGGGAGCGCCGCTTCAGTCGTGGTACAGAGGATGTCCGTCCGGAGGTTCTTCTCCGTGGATCCGCCGGGCATAGGTCGAGTCCGGTTCCACCGACCGGACCAGGGGGGCGGTCCAGCTTTTCTCGAAGGTGCGTCGCACCATTCCTGCGAGAGTCGAGTGCTCGATGGTGACGCCCACGTTGCGTGTGCTCGCGAAGTAGTCCGGTCCCCAGTTGCTCGTCCCGATCCAGACTTCGCGGGAATCGGCGACCAGGAATTTGCAGTGTTCCACGCGGGCGAAGGGGATGTAGCCGCCGCTGTGCTCCGCGACGACCGAGAGACGCACCTCGATTCCGCTGGTGGCGGCCAGCGACTGGACCGTCCGGATGCGCTCCTCGCTGTCTGCCTGCCAGTCCGAAACCAGAAGCCGGACTTGGACGCCCCGTGCCGCCGCGCGACGAAGCGCCCGATCCAGCGTGCTGTCGACTTCTCCGCGTGAACGAACCGAGTAGCTGAGCATCTGCGCGACCAGCTCGTGGTCGGCCCCATCGATGAGCTCGACCAGACGCGCCCGATCCGGGTCCATCGCATCGGGAAGCATGGAGGGCGGGCTCGCGCTGAGCCGGACCCGAGCGGTATCGCCCGGGGCCAGACCGATCGCGATCGTCGGGGATGAGTCTTCCGATCGTGTCTCTCGGGCGGACGTCCGGGCGGACGTCGCGGGCGGAACAAACGTGGTGTCGGCGGCGGCTCTCCAGCCGATGTCGAAGATCAAACCGTCCGCCTGCGCGACCCGATCGTCCTGTATGAGCGTGCCCAGCTCGTGGATGTGCTCGAGCGCGCGCCAGTCGAAGTTCTG